>JAICMT010000228.1 GCA_025929125.1 Acidobacteriaceae bacterium
CCGCACACACATCGAGGAACCTCGTTCAGCGTGCGGTAAACGGCAAAATCGGGAACGGGAGGGCGCCCGCAGTTCTCCTCGCAACGTGACTTTGCAAGCTCGCCATGCGTGTGGAGAAACCTCTGGGAACCCGCACGCTCGTGGAGATCATCCACATTCTGGGTACAGAGAAAGAACCGATCGCCCATGCGTCTTTCGAGCGCCGCAAGCGCGAGATGCGCCGGATTAGGCTGAGCCTCTTTTGCAGCCGCACGACGCATCGAGTAGAACTCCCACACCAGCGCGGGATTGCGCGCCAGTGCCTCGGGCGTGCAGACGTCCTCGATGCGATGACCTTCCCATAATCCATCGGAGGCTCGGAAGGTTGGCAGCCCACTCTCTGCGCTCACACCGGCCCCGGTGAGAACGAAGATGCGATCAGTCTCGCTGATCAGGATTGGATCCATGGTTCACCTACCCTATACAGCGCGAGCTGCCATGCGGGAAGAGCATCTGCCGGTGCTCAGGCGAATGAGATGCACGAGGGATTGTTGATGGGATACCTGCTCCCACTGGGCTCCAGCGCTCCACTCGCCTGATCGCGCCGGTACACGCTTACGATATTGCTGAATTGCTCGGCCACGACCAGCCACTTACCATCCGGCGAGATCGCGAAATGACGCGCTTCCTTCCCGTCCAGCGGGATCTTGCTGGCGAGGGTCAGCCTGCCTTCGGGCGAGACGTTGTACACAAGAAGCTCCTCGACTCCGCCACGGTTGCAGGCATAGAGAAAACGCCCTGAGGCATCCAGGGCGACTTCCCCGGCCCGATTCGTTGCGATGTCTACATCGGGAGCAGTGGTCGGCGTGTTATCAAGAGTGCGCAGGCTGCCGTGCTCCGCGTCCCAGGCCATCGTTGTTATCGTGGAATCCAGTTCGTTGATGGCATAAGCTACCGTGCCGTTCGGATGGAAGACTGTATGACGTGGACCCGAGCCGGGCTTCGCCTGATAGCACGCTGGATCGTTTGGCTCCATACTTCCCGTCGCCGAATCCAGACGGTAGATCATGATCCTGTCTGTGCCTAGATCATTGATCAGGACAAAGTTGTTATCCGGTGAGACGACCGCGCCATGGGAGTGGGACTTCTCTTGACGTTTGGTGTTCGGCCCGCTGCCGTGGAGTGTGAACTCCACAACCGGTTGCGAGAGACGGCCATCGGACCCGACTTGGAATGTACGCACTTTGCTGGAGCGATAGCTGACTGAGACAAGGACTCGATGGGTGCCATCCAGAGCAATCTGCACGAAACTCTCCGGCTCGTCCTCCACCTCAATCGTGCTGACCGTCTCCAGATTCCCATTCGCGCTAATGCGAAAGGAGCTGAGAGCGGCTCTCGTCTCCTGAGGCTGGTGACCCGAGAATAGGTACATTCCGCTTCCGAGTGACGCCGTTACCTGAAAGCTGGGCTGAGTGCACGCAGAAGCGAGTCGGAGGCCCTCGATGACACCGGCATCTGCATTCCACCGACCGACGTGAATGCCTTCATTTTTCCCGCTTGCCGTTGATCCGACGTAAGTCCACATAGCCTTATCCTACGGCGATCTCTGCAACCCGTCAGATCGCGGCGACCATGATTGTGGCCGGGTGAAAGGGTGGCTGCATATGCCGAATAAGGCGCAGAGCCCGGGTTGCTATAAGGTCTTCTCGATCAGGTTTGAGATGGCAGCTTGAATACGCGGTGCCCATTCTCCCAAACGATGGTGCGGAACAGCCGGGCATCTGAATTTGCCTTCAGAACCGAGAGCGTCTCGCGGGCAACGCATTTCCCCTGGAGTCTCGTGGCAGCATTGCCCGCAGCAGATGACCCTCCGCCATGTCCGTCCGTGCACCAGCAATCGCTGCCGAAGATGAGTTTCCCCCGATGCCGCCGGAGACAGTCTGCCGTGAAGGAGGGGTCGCGCGTGAGCGCATTGTTGCCGGAGTTCGCCGAAAGATCGGCGAACAGATTGGGGTAGTCCGAGAGCCAGCGATCTGTAATTCCGCCGCGAACGATCGGCTTGCGCGGATATGCCTCGTCATCCTGGTAATCGGCGCTGACGTTCGCCCAGAAAGCATCGCAATGACCCACAAATGTAGTTTTCGGATATGCCGAGAGGATCTTGTCAAAGCGCTTGAACCCCGTATTGAAAACGCCTTCGGTCGGCGAATGCCCGACTTCCTGAAAATGAACAGTCAGGGGAACACCTAGCTCGGCAGCGGCCGAGTACAACCGGCGCATCTCGGGCCCGTCCGCCTCGACGTGATACTTGAGCTCGCCGAAGCCGTGAGCGCCTGCCTTCACCGCATCCGTCAGCAGCTGCACTGCATCCGGCGAGCTGACGTTGGTACTCACCGAGTACCCCGCGATTCGCGTGGGCTCCTGGGACATGAAGCGCTTCGCGTCGTCAGCACGTCGGAGCTCACAGAGTAAGTAAGCGGCCTGGCATCCGGAGCCGTTCAGGTGCTTGAGGTCCGCTTCGTGCGTCGGCCGCGCGTGGAAATGACAATCGATCACCGGCGCGCCCCACTCCGACTCTGAACCCGGCAAGGGTTGGGCCTTCAACACGCGCGCGATCCCAACCGAAACTGCTGCTCCTACAAATTTTCTTCGATTCACCTTTAGGGCTGCCTTCCTACTTGGGATTCCGAAAACTCTATCACTCCGCGCCTACAACAGACCGCTGCCGTGCGTTCTCCGTCAGGGTTGACGCACGCCTATCGCGTTTGTAATGGTTGCATCTGCGATCTGGAGGATTTCGATGAAGCAACATGTCTACGGACTACTGGCTCTCCTGCTCTGCACCGGAGCCGGAGCCCAAGCACCAGCAGCCCAAGCACCAAATGCGACCTCACCCACTGAGGCAGTAGCCGACTACTTTTCGGCGTCCTTCCTGGCTGACCATGTTCCTGCTCTCATGGAAAAGGCCCGCGCCGGCGACGGCACCGGAACACTTGTGCTGAAGCGGTTTCCTGGAAACTACATGAACCTGATGGTGCGCACCAAGACCGGCATCGGAGAGATGCACGCCGAATGGTCGGACGTTTTGGTCATACTTGACGGGGAAGCCGACATCATTACCGGCGGAACTCTGGTGGACAGGACCGATGGACGAGGCGGCGAATCCCGAGGCAGCCGCACCGAAGGCGGAACTCACCACGTGATGCACAAAGGTGACGTTATCCACATCATGCCCGGCGTAGCGCACTGGACGGTGCTGCCTCCCGGCGGTACATTCACCTTTTTCGCTGTCAAAATCGAGGTGCCGAAACAGGCCGCGGCCGGGAAGTAGTCAAGCGATGTAATCAAGGTGGGAGGAGGACACTCCTCCCACCTTGGTAGCGTCAGGCAGGAATGCCCAGCTGACCCGTTACTTCGGCGTCGAGATCGAATTCGCCGGTGCAGCCGGTTGCGAGTTCACGCCATAGTGAGCCGCGAGATAGTCCCGTACTCGAGCGGCCGTGGCATCATCGCCTTGCGCACCTCTGGTTCGCATGTCCTGAATGAGATCGTGCCATCCCTCAGCCGATCTGCGAGTCGCTACTACGGTGCTCAGGCCGTGGCACTTGCCGCACATTTCGGTGACATCTTGCTTGCCCGGTCCATCCGGCAACGTAACCGGTCCCTCAACCGGTGGCGGAGGAGGTGCTACCGCGGCCGCCCCCCTGCCACCCGGGAATCCTCTGCCACCCGCAAATGAAGTGGGGGCATACTGTGCAAGGTCCACTGGAGCGTCTCCAGGCTTCGGCAGCGCATAGGCGATCAGCACCTCATGATAGCTGGCGAACTTGCCCGGAACTGCGAGCGTGCCCGGCCCGCCATCCGGAATCACCACATACTCTCGTCCACTCTTCCCGCGGAAGATTACCGGGTTGGCCACCGCAGGCGAGGGTACCGGAGTGGTCCATAGTTCCTTGCCCGTGCGCGCATCGAAGGCGTGGAAGCGCGAATCGACAGACGCTCCGATGAACAGCAGTCCGCTCGCCGTCGCGACCGATCCGCCCATATTCGGCGTTCCCGCGGTCTTCCCGCGCTCGCCGTAGTCGTCCACGGAACCCAGCGGAGAACGCCATGCGATATCGCCCGTC
>JAICMT010000406.1 GCA_025929125.1 Acidobacteriaceae bacterium
CGAGCGGTGACCGCAGCCGTAACTCCGCCAGCAGTCTCGGCAAAGATGCCTTCCTTTTCAGCGAGCTCCTGCATGCCCAAGACGATCTCCACGTCGGATACGTCCTCTGCGCAACCGCCACTCTCCAGGATCATCTTCGCAGCCGCTGCCCCATCCGCCGGATTACCGATCGCGAGCGAACGGGCGATGGTTGCTGGTTTCTGTGGAATGATGTCGTCGCTTCCCTGCTTTACCGCCATGGTGATGGGTGAGCAGCCAGTCGCCTGTGCGCCGAAAAAGCGCACGGGGCGTTCCGGCTTGTTCACGAGTCCAAGAAAGATAAGCTCCTCGAAAGCCTTGCGGATCTTGCGAATCAGGCTGCCGCCGGCCATTGGGACAACAACGTTATCCGGCAGGCGCCAGCCCAGCTGCTCTGCAATTTCATAGCCCACGGTCTTCGAACCTTCGGCATAGTACGGACGTAGATTGACGTTCACAAATCCCCAGCGGTACTCGTCCGCAATCAGAGTGGAAAGCCGGTTCACGTGGTCGTAGTTGCCATCAATCCGGATAAGTTGGGCACCATAGACCAGGGTGTTAAGCACCTTCGCAGGCTCCAGATCGGCCGGAATGAGAATGCATGCCTTCAGCCCAAGACGCGCGGCCTGTGCGGCAACTGAGTTCGCGAGATTACCCGTGGACGAGCAGCCGACAGTGTCAAATCCAAATTTCTGTGCGTTAGCCAATGCAACCGAGACAACGCGATCTTTGAAGCTGAGCGTGGGAAAGCAAACCGCATCATTCTTGAAGTACAGGCTGTCTGCGCCGATGTGAGACCCGAACTTGCCGGCGCGAACCAGCGGAGTAAATCCGACCGAAAGGTCCGGCTGAAATCCCTCCGGGACCGGCAGCATCCGCGCGTATCGCCAGATGCTAGATGGCCCACGCTCTACTGTCTCCCGGGTGAATGCGTCTTTTGCACTCGCGAGATCGAAGACGACCTCCAGAGGAGCAATGCAAGCGGCACATGCGGACAGCGGCTGGTTACCGTAACGCTTGCCGCATTCACTGCAGGCCAGCTCATAGTGCGAACAGGAATATTCCATCAGGCTCTCTCCGGGCGGAGGGCTCGATAGCCTTGCTCGATAGCCTTGA
Source organism: Acidobacteriaceae bacterium (assembly GCA_025929125.1). Taxonomy (GTDB): domain Bacteria; phylum Acidobacteriota; class Terriglobia; order Terriglobales; family Acidobacteriaceae; genus Edaphobacter. The sequence continues at coordinate 1,135 of JAICMT010000406.1, forward strand.
CGGAACTCTTTCCGGGAATTGCCGCACCAGCGGAGGCAGGAGACTTACGGGTGGTGCAGCGATGTTGCCAAGCTGCGTTCTCCGAATCTCATGTTCCCTGTTTCCAGGAGAGAGTTGACACCGGTACGCTCGTGTTCTGTCCGGTTGTCGTGGCGTCGCAGGGCTCGTCCCTCAACCACTCTTCATGAAATTCAAATCTGCCTTTACAGGCAGACTGGAATGTTCTTGTTGTAGCACAGGCGGGGACGCGGCGACAAGGCAAGCAGGAAATGGCAAGTGGTTGCTATACCGCCCCGCCATCCGCAAGGCTCCGGCTACTGGTGTGAGAATCGCCACCGGATCAAACGCTAACAGGAAACGCGCACCTACAATTAGCCGGCGGGATCATAGTTCAGGTTGGGCCCTAGCCAGCGCTCTACCTCATCCAGGTTCATGCCTTTACGCGCGCAGTAATCCTCCACCTGGTCTTTGCCGATCTTCCCCACGCTGAAGTATCGCGATTGAGGATGGGCAAAATAGATGCCGCTGATCGAGGAGCCTGGCCACATGGCGAAGTTCTCCGTAATCTCAATTCCGGTATTTGCCTTCACATCAAGCAGCTGCCATAACGTGCCCTTTTCGGTATGGTCCGGGCATGCGGGATATCCAGGAGCCGGACGAATGCCGCGGTAATGCTCCTGAATCAGCTCTTCCGGGGAGAGGATTTCCGTGCGGCCGTAGCCCCACTCGTCACGGACACGCTTGTGCAGGCACTCGGCAAAGGCTTCTGCCAGCCGGTCCGCAAGAGCTTCGGCCATGATGGCGTTGTAGTCGTCGTGTTCGGCGCGGAACCGATCCGTGAGCTCCTTGAGGCCGATGCCCGTGGTTACGGCGAAGGCGCCGATGGAGTCCTCGAGACCGCTTTGCTTTGGAGCAATAAAGTCGGCAAGGCAGCGGCAGGGCTCATTCCCCTCACGGTTCGCCTGTTGCCGCAGAAAGTGCAATGTCGTAATCGTGTGGCCCTGGCAGTAGAGCTCGACATCGTCCCCGACTGCATTGGCGCGGAAAAAGCCGTATACTCCGCGAGCGGTGAGGAGCTTCTCTTCGAGAATGCGGTCCAGTAATGCGTTGCCTTCGCTGAAGATCTGGCGCGCCTGCGGCCCATGATCTGCATGCTCCAGAATGCGCGGATAGACACCCTTGAGCCCCCATGCATGGAAGAAGGGACTCCAGTCGATGTATTCGCGCACTGTGCTCAGCGGGAAATCTTCCAGCACGCGGGTCCCGGTGAATTCGGGCACAGCTAAATCCTCGCTGCGCCACTCAATCGGTGTGCGCCGGGCACGTGCAGTTTCGATCGGAATCGTAATCTGCCGGGGTGCGGAGTGGGTCTTGCGCAATGCGTCATACTCGGCCCTGTGCGTTGCGACGAACTGCGCGCGGCCTTCGTCGCTCAATAGGCTGCTGGCGACCGGCACAGCGCGGCTGGCATCCAGCACATGGACC
>JAICMT010000219.1 GCA_025929125.1 Acidobacteriaceae bacterium
CGCAAGTGCCTCATTCATCTGCTCCACGGTGATTATCTTGGCGCGGACCAGCAGATGCCCCAGCTCTAAACGAACGGCGATGACAGCCTCCCACGGAGCCCGACCGGCGGCTCCTCATACGCTCTCAGGCTCTCAAAACAAGCCCTTTCCGCGAATCCCACCTACGGACTATGTCCCCCGCCAGGTGTGCCTTTTCGGCGTGCCAATTCTCGCCATATACAGTGGTAAGCACCTGGAATGATCCTCTACGCCATCGTCCTCGGACTCATCGTCCTCACCCTGCTTGGCGTATCGCTCACGCGCCTTGGCAAGGTCCACACCCGGGCCGACTACCTCGTTGCCGGGCGATCGCTGCCCGCGTTCGTTCTTGTCTTTACTCTCCTCAGCTCCTGGATCGGGTCCGGCTCGCTGCTCGGAGGAGCCGAGAACGCCTACAACCACGGCTTCGCGGCTCTATGGCAGCCCGCCGGCGGATGGGCCGGGCTCGCCCTCATCTATTTCATCGCACGCCGCGCACGCCGGTTCGCCCAGTACACCATCCCTGACCTGCTCGAGGCCCGCTACAACCAGACCGCGCGCGTCCTCGGCGTCATCGCCGTGCTCTTTACCTACACCGGCATCACCAGCTACCAGTTCATCGGCGGCGGCGACATCCTCCACCTTATCTTCCCCTCCGAAATCTCACCCATCCAGGGCCGATGCATCATCGCCGGATTCGTCATCCTCTTCACCGCCATTGCCGGCATGTCTTCGGTCGCATACATGGACGTCGCCATCGGCCTGCTGGCCACCATCACCCTCTGTGTTGCGCTGCCTGTTCTCGTCCATGGATTCGGCGGCTGGTCTGCGGTCCACGCTGCACTTCCGCCCACACACTTCCAGGTCCTCGGAGACCTATCCGCCATCCAGGCGTTGGAACTCTTTCTCCCCACCTGCCTGCTGATGCTCGGCAACCAGGCCATGTATCAGAAGTTCTTCTCGGCAAAGTCGGAGCGCGACGCCTCCCGCGCCGTCCTCGGCTGGATCGCCGGCACTGTCCTGCTTGAGACCGTCATCGTCGCGCTGGCCGTTGCTGGATCCGCCGTGTTTCCCTCCGGTGAGGTGCACGAGCATCCCCGCGAAATCCTCGCTTATATCGGCCTGCATGGCTTTCAGCCGGCGTCGACCTTCACGTCCGTTCCCACACCGAACGGCCATCCGATAGGCATCACGACAACCCAAACTGGCGGCGGAGCATCACTGCTTCCATTGCTCGGAGCCCTGCTCGTGGGCGCCATCTTTGCCAAGATCATCTCCACCGCGAACAACTATCTCTTCTCGCCTGCCACCAATCTCGTCAACGACATCTTCGTGCGCTACCTCCGCCCCGCCGCCTCCAATCGGCAGGTGCTGCTCATCTCTCGTCTCATGGTGATCGCCTTAGGCATCTGGGCGCTGTACCAGGGCCTGCATACTGAATCTGTCCTCAAGAAGGTGCTCTACGCTTACACGGTCTACGCGGCCGCGCTCACTCCTGTCATCCTGGCGGCCTTCTACTGGCGCCGAGCCACCGCACCCGCCGCCGTCGCGAGCATCTTCACCGGGACCGTCGTCACCATCGCCTGGGATACAACCTTCATCCACAGCCATCTACCCCCGGCGCTCGCTTCACGCGACGCCATCCTGCCCGCCCTGCTCGCCTCGCTGCTCTGTCTTGTTGCTGTGAGTCTCGCGACGACCCCTCCCAGCGAAGCGCAGCTTGAGGCTCTCGGCAGTCAGTGAACACCGATCTGCGCGCATGCTTACGCCGCTGTTCTTAGTCCAATTCCCGCGTAGCAGTCCAAATCTTTCGTGCCGCAGCCCCCTTCTGCGCTGCCCTAAGGTACTGCGCCGGCCATGCCACATCCACACCCAACTCCTGCGCCGCATGCAAACCCCAGTACGGATCGCGCAGAAACTCCCGCGCCAGCAGAACCAGGTCAGCTTCGCCGTTCCTCACAATCGCGTCTGCCTGTGCAGGTTCGGTGATCTGTCCTACCGCCGCTGTCGCAATACCTGCTTCGCATCGGATCTGCTCCGCAAAAGGAACCTGATAGCTCGGTCCGGTCGGGATCGTTGCGCCGGCGACATTCCCCCCCGAGGACGTATCGATCACATCAGCGCCGTGCTCCCTCAGGACCTTTGCCAGAAGCACCGATTGCTCCAGATCCCATCCACCCTCCGTCCAATCCGTGGCCGAGATCCGCACGAACAACGGAACATCGCCGCCCGACTCCGTCCTTACTACGTCCACTGTCTCAATCAGCAGCCGAATCCGATTTTCGAATGCCCCGCCATATTCATCCGTTCTCTTATTGGAGAGCGGCGATAGAAACTCATGCAGCAGATACCCATGCGCAGCATGAATCTCAATGACGTCGAAGCCTGCCCTCCGTGCTCTCCGGGTCGCTCGCGCGAACGCCTCTCTCACTGCCCGAATCCCTTCCAGTGTCAGAGCATGCGGCTGGGCATAATCCCCACGAAACGGCACATCGCTTGGTGCGACCACCTCCGTCCAGCCACCCTCTTCGGGACCGATGAGCCGTTCCCCTTCCCATGGCCGGCCCATGCTTGCCTTGCGTCCGGCATGCGCAAGCTGTATCCCGGCCGCCGCGCCTTGGGAGTGGAGAAAATCCACAATCCTTGCCAGTGGCGTTATGTGTTCGTCCTTCCATATCCCCAGATCATTGGGTGTGATACGCCCCTCGGGGGTTACTGCCGAAGCCTCGGTCAGCACCAGTCCCGCGCCACCGACCGCTCGGCTACCCAGGTGAACCATGTGCCAGTCATTCGCAAATCCATCCTCGCTCGAGTACTGACACATCGGAGAGACCACAATACGGTTAGGCAGCGTCACTGCCCGAACCGAAAAAGGAGAAAACAAGGAAGCCATGAGCGTTGGATTCACTCATCCCTTCAGAAGATTGAATGCATTTGACCGATGCCTGGAAAGCACTCCCGCTCATTCCCATCCGTTGCACGGCAAGCAAAAATGCTTTTCATGGGCGGCTCGAGTCCGTTAGCCGGCTCTAAGTCTAGCAATCACAAGGTCCGAGCAGTACCGAAGCTCAGTCTCTGCGTCCTATTGGACTGATGAACATGTTTGTCCTGAAGCCCTCCCTGGCTCGCAATTCCTTCTGCGTGTTCCTGCTCGGTATTTGCGCCATTGCTGCCGGAACTCAGACGCCCGCGGCCGCGCCTCAGCAGGACGAAAAGGGAATCGCCACCAAGACCACTGCACAGGCCTTCCAGTCTGGTGCCGCGCAGGCGGCCAAAGGTGCCGAGCCCGGCCAGCCCACCGCGCCTAAGCCGGACACCGCTCTCAGCATTCTCGTCCTGCCCAAGCCTCTTCCCGCCGAGATCACCCGCGGCATTGATGTCGATGGTCGATCCCGCGCCATCCTCGCCCATTTGAACGAGGTGCTCCGCTTCTACCGCATGAACTCGACTCCCATCCAGAAGGTCGGCGAGCCAAGCGACATGCTTTATGCGCAGCAGGCGCAAACCGAATCCACTCAGGCTGCGCAACTCGCCTTCCAGGCTGCTCGGGATGAGGCCGCCCTGCTGGCGCGCATCCCCTCGGCAAACCCGGGCGGTCAGCAGGTGGACTCCGAGCGTACGCAGCGCCTCAATCAGGTACGCTCCCGCGCCGCGGAGCGCATTCAAGCTTTGCAGCAGCAGCAGCAGGCAATTCAGCAACAGCTCGCCTCCGCCCGTGGCGCAAAGCGTGAGGACCTCCAGCAGCAGCTCGAGTCAGTTCGCGGACAGATGGAACTGAACAATGCCATGGCTCAGGCGCTGTCGAAAGTGGCCGGCATCTCCGCTGAAGGTGGCACGCGTCTACAGACCGACATCAGCCAGCTTCAGAGTGCAGCTCCCGAGCTCGTCGATACCAAAGTCAAGACCGTCACCCACACCATCGAGAACATCGCTCCCGCACGCGACTCCGGCGTCACCTCGCTCGCCACGCTTTTATTCCAGCTCATGACCACCGAGCGCGCCATCGATCAGCGCATTGGGGAGACCCAGAAGCTGCATGACCAGGCGGCGGAGCTCCGCACTCCGTTGCTCAACATCCTGCGCGCCACCATGGACGCCGGCCAGCGTATTCAGAGCGACCCCGGAACCAGCGCCAGTATTTCCGACACCCGCAAGCGCTACGACGAACTCACCGACGCATTCAC
>JAICMT010000469.1 GCA_025929125.1 Acidobacteriaceae bacterium
AAACTGACCCCGTTCGAATACTGGCAGCGCAATTGCTTCTCGGCGATCGAAAGCGGCGAGAAGGAAGTCGGCTCGGTGGTCGAACTCTTGGGCACCGCCGACAATATGTGCGTGTCGAGCGATTTCCCGCATTTCGACTCGAGCTTCCCGGAAGTCTCGACCCGAGTTATGACCAACCCCAGCATCACGCCGGACATTGCCGGCAAAATCCTGTCCGGCGGCGCCCGACTCTACGGCTTCGGCGAGGCGGATTTCGCCAAGGCGGACATCGCCGCCAAGCGTCACGACAACATCGCCGCGGGACGGGCATAACCTCGTTCTGTCATGGCCGGGCTTAGCCCCAATGCTGTTCAGATAGGGGTGTAGAGGCGTATGCTGCTGGCTGGCTTTTCCGGGATCGGCAGCGATGGCCGGTGTTGTTGCCGGCCTACCCGCCGGCATCCGCCTCAGCGACCATATCAGCCTCGGCGTGATCGCCCGGACGTTTCCGATCGAGACGGTAAGGCGGGTGCTGGCCGAGACCGGCACGGCCAGCGAGCGCGAGCGCGACCTGCCGGCGCACGTCATGGTCTACTACGCCATCGCGCTGTCACTCTACATGAGCGCCAGCACACGCGAGGTGCTGCGCTGCCTGCTGGAGGGGCTACGCTGGCTGTGGGGCGCCGAGGCGGTCAGGGTGGCAGGCAAGAGCGGCATCTCGCAAGCGCGCACTCGCCTGGGCGACGCGCCGCTGCGCCGGCTCTATGAGGAAGTGGTACGCCCCATCGCTAGCGCCGCCAGCAAGGGGGCGCGGTATCGGGACTGGCGGCTGGTCAGCCTGGACGGGTCCTGCCTGGATGTGGCCGACACTGCGGCGAACGGTACCGCCTTTGGACGGCCGGGCGCCAGCCGTGGAGAAAGCGCCTTCCCGCAGCTCCGTTTCGTAGCGTTGGTCGAGAACGGCACGCATGTGCTGTTCGGCGCGCGCCTGGGCGGCGTTGGGGAGGGCGAGACGACGCTGGCTCACGCCGCATTGCCGGCGCTGCGGCCGGGCATGCTGTGCCTGGCCGACCGGCAGTTCTTCGGCTACGCACTCTGGCAGGAGGCCGCCGCCGCCGGCGCAGACCTGCTGTGGCGGGTGAAGGGCAATGCGCGGCTGGCGCGTGAGGCGGTGCTGGCCGACGGCTCTTATTTGACGACAATCTATCCCGGCGAGACGGACCGGCGACACCGGACCAAGGGGGTTCGGGTGCGGGCGATCGAGTATCGGCTGGAGGGCGTCGCCGATGCCGAGCCGCTCTACCGGCTGGTGACGACGATCCTGGATCCCGCCCGAGCGCCGGCCGCCGATCTGGCCGCCCTCTATCACGAGCGGTGGGAGATCGAAGGGGCGCTGGCCGAGCTGAAGACGCACCTGCGGGGGGCGCGCGTTGTCCTGCGCAGCAAGACCCCGGAATTGGTCCGGCAGGAGTTCTGGGGTCTGCTGCTGGCGCATTTCGCCGTGCGCGGGCTGATGCACGAGGCGGCGCTGCGGGCCGATGAGGACCCCGACCGGCTCTCCTTCCTGCATGCGGTGCGTGTGGTCCGGCGCAAGCTGCCGCTGTTTGCGGCTCTTTCCCCCTGCGGCCAGGCTCGCCCTGCATGAGGCGGTACTGAACGAAATCCTGGAGGAGCGCGTGGCGAGCAGCCGGGGGCGGCGGGTGCCGCGCGGGGTCAAGCGCAAGATGAGTAACTATCCGCTGCGACCCCGCGCAGCCCAGCCGACCGTCCGGATCGACCTCGCCACTGCCATCCAAATCGTAAAATGAACAGTATTGCCGCTAGCCCCCATAATTTGCTAATGAGCGACATGCTGAATCTCCTCTTCGCGTTGGATGTACCCGGCTGAGCTCGACTTTGGCCAATTTGACCGTCTAGCGCTGCTTTACCGGACATGGCCAGTCACTCGTCAAGGACACAGGGTTCACGCATGAGCCTGGCGGGTGATGATCCGAAGCATGTAGTAGTCGTTCCAGGCGGCCTTCTTGCGCCGACCACGCAGGCTGGTTTGACTGCTGTGATTGCGCCCGTAAAGCTCGATATCCTCCCAGCTTTCCGCGCAAGCGATCACCGCGCTTACCGCGAT
>JAICMT010000420.1 GCA_025929125.1 Acidobacteriaceae bacterium
GCGCCGCCAGCACAAAATTCGTATTGCTGTACTGCCACTTTGTCCCCGGTTCGAAGTCCAGGGGCTTGGTCGCCCACTCTCGCACCAGCTTCAGCGGATCGGCCGGCCTCGTCCATGCCGGGATCGTGTAGTCCTGCGGCGCATAATCCGAGTAGCCGCTCGTATGCGAGAGCAGCATGCGCACCGTCACATCCCTGGCTCGAGTCAGCTCCGGAAACCACCTCGCCACCGGGTCGTCCAGCGTCATCTTGCCGTCTTCTACCAGCAACAGCACGCATGTCGCCGTGAACTGCTTGGTGATCGATCCCACCGGATAGTGCATCGTCACCGTTGCCGGAGTCGAGGGGGTGAGCCGCGCTTTTCCGAAGGCGGCCGTGTACACCGCCCGGCCGTTCACCACTACTCCCACCTGCGCGCTGGGCACGCCGGTCGTATCCATCACCTGCCGGACGGAGGTCTCGATGCGCTGCCTCAGCTCCGGCGCCAATCCCTGCTGCGCAGCCAGCCCACCGCCCCAGGTGGCGGCTGCCACCAACGTCCCAACTGCAAACCAACATCGCCTCATGGCAGGAGTCTACTGGCAAATTCCGCCGTCTACACCGTCAGCGGCGGTCCGACATACTTCATGTCATATCTCGCAAACACATCCGGCGTCATCTTCGGCCCATTCGGCACTGCCGTCGCGCGGAAGAACTCCTCCATCTTCCCCGCCGGCGTAAACGAAATCAGCATCCGGCCCGGCTTCTCGCCCACAGCGCAGAAACCATGAGCGATGCCTCGCGGACCCAGTACTGAATCTCCCGCGGTTAATGTCTTTCTCGTATTTCCAACCTGGAAAACGACCTTTCCTTCCATCACATAGAACCACTCGTCCTGGTGCGGATGAATGTGCACCGGCGGGCCTCCCTTGGTCAGGTTCAGATGCTCGATCATGAGTAGGCCGCCGTTCGTCTCCTTCGGGGTGGCCTTGAACAAAAGTGTGCTGTAGCCAAGGGTATGCTTTTCCTCGAACCGGTCCCGTCCTCCCGAGACAACATGTATCGCGGTCGCGCCCGCGGGTGCTGCAACTTCAGCCAGGGCAAAGCTCTCAAGTCCGGCAACCGGAAACACAGCTGCGCCCTTCAGAAACGCTCGTCGTTCCATCTTCGTTCTCCTTTTAAGTCGGGGCCTAATGCGCACCCAGCATAGCATCGCGATTGAACACTGCAGCGCCGTTCTGCGCTAGATCTTCCCTGCCGCGCGCAGCGCAGCAATCTCCTCATCCGTAAAAACCTTTGACCGGATCAGGAACCGCACGCCTTCGCCGTTCTCCAGCGAGAACATGCCGCCTCGTCCTGGCACCACATCCAGGATCAGCTGCGTGTGCTTCCAGTACTCAAACTGAGGCCGGCTGATGTAGAACTTCGCTCCATGCACCTCGCCCAGCAGCACATCGCTGTCGCCCACCAGGAACTCGCCCGCCGGATAGCACATCGGCGAGCTGCCATCGCAGCAGCCGCCCGATTGGTGGAACATAACCGGGCCGTGTTTCCCGCGCAGCCGCTCAATCAGTGCCGCAGCCGTCTCCGTCCCCAAAACCTGCTGGGGCAGCGTTTGTCGCGCTGCCCCAGCCCCTTCAGCTCCAGCTTCTTCAGTGATCGCCATGGCGTATCTCTCCTGAACTTTCGTCGAACAACGTGCCCGGCGCCGGATCTTTTGACAAGAAACTGCGCCGTTCAGTGGCTCCGGGTCGCGGAAGCCGGGAGAGATACCTCAGAAAAATCCAAGGGCGTTCGGGCTGTAGCTGACAAGCACGTTCTTGGTCTGTTGATAGTGGTCGAGCATCATCTTGTGGTTTTCGCGCCCGATGCCGGACTGCTTATAGCCGCCGAATGCAGCGCCCGCCGGGTACAGGTGATAGCAGTTCGTCCACACCCGTCCTGCCTGCAGTCCTTGTCCGAACCGAAACGCCCGGTTCAGATCGCGCGTCCACACACCCGCGCCCAGGCCATACAGAGAATCATTGGCCAGCTCCATGGCTTCGTCTTCGGTCTTGAACGTCGTCACCGAAACCACCGGCCCGAAGATCTCCTCCTGGAAGACACGCATCTTGTTGTGGCCTTTGAAAATCGTGGGCTGGATGTAGTATCCGTCCTTCAGATCGCCGTCGAGCGTCGCGCGCTCTCCGCCCGTCAGTACCTCGGCGCCCTCCTGCCGGCCGATATCGAGGTACGAAAGGATCTTCTCCATCTGCTCGCTCGAAGCCTGCGCACCCAGCATGGTGGAGGAGTCCAGCGGATTGCTCTGCTTGATGGCCTTCACTCTCTGGAGCACCCGTTCCATGAACCGGTCGTAGATGGATTCCTGCACCAGCGCCCGCGACGGGCAGGTGCACACCTCGCCCTGGTTGAAGGCAAACAGCGTAAAGCCCTCCAGAGCCTTATCGAAGTAAGCGTCGTCCTCCCGCATCACGTCTTCGAAAAAGATGTTGGCCGATTTGCCTCCCAGTTCCAGCGTGACCGGGATAATGTTCTGCGA
>JAICMT010000329.1 GCA_025929125.1 Acidobacteriaceae bacterium
AACCTCGCCGTCGGAAAAACGCTGCAGGCGCGACTCGCCCAGCGGCACCCCAACGAACTTGCAAATCTCTTCCGAGAGCGCGCGATTGGCCGACCCGCAGAAGATTTTGAAGCGCTTGTCTTCACTGAGCCGGGGAGAGCGCTTCCGCTCCGAGGCTGCTTTTACGCCGTCGCCGCTATGCTTCACGGGTTCGGTTTGGGATCTGGCGCCATCGGCGGCCGGTTTGGGTGCGGGCTGAGAGTTTTTTTCTGGCTCATCAGCCCTTCCCGAATCAGGGGAAAGGACCGCAGTCGTGTCTTGTTGGTTCACGTCGAAACCCTCCAGGCTGGTTGACCTTGGTAAAGCTCCTGCTGCTGCGTTCGTCTCTACGAAGCCCGAGTTTTGGCTCCGCTACTTCGACCTATCGAAATACTGGACTACTACCCTTCGAACTTCTATGCTTCGTCTCCGCTTGTTTGATCGCTGCGGCGCGCTTGCGCTCTGCCGGAACTGCGGAGTTGAATCCATCCAACTTCCTGCGGCCTGTTTGTGGCCGCGAAAAGAACCCTAATACTTCCTCCAGAGCTCCGTGAGCTCCTTCGGAATCTGCAGCGGCCACTTAGGGCTATCAGGCGATCCCGTTCGGGTGTGCCTGACTCTGCGCTGCATCTCTGGCTGGGCGACTAGGATTCGAACCTAGACAAAGTGCTCCAAAGGCACTTGACCTACCATTAGTCGATCGCCCAGTAAAACGCCGTTCGATCCTGCCGCCTGAAGCAAATCGCCGGGTGAGTTTCCAGGAAGATCGCATCGGCGATCCCACGTTTCCCCTCACTCTGCGAACATCCCGCGCCAGTACTCCCGGCGGGGCAAGGTTTCCGTAAGGAGCGCCTTGCATCCGGAGGCCTGGACGCGCTGTTGAGCTGCCTTTGCGTCGGCCTCGGTTCGGTATAAGCCGAAGAGGGCGGAGCCTGAACCTGAGAGCGCGGCATAGATTGCCCCGTTCTCCGGAGAACCCACGAGCAAGTGCTTGATTTCACGCAGCGGGGGATACTGAGGAAAGACGACCTGTTCGAAGTCGTTTTCGATCCCGGTGCGGACAAGCTCGAGAAGGGGGTTCCCGGCCAGATCGCTCGGTGAAATGGACCTGTCAGGCTTTACCTTCAGGCCGCCCCGATTTCTCTCAGGAGCGCGGTCACCAACGATACCGGATGATTCAGACGCCTGCTCTGTTGGGGCGAACCCGAGGACAGACGCGTAGACGTGACTCAACTCCTTTAGTCTATCGGGCGGAGCAGGGGTGGTCAAGGGATTCCGGTTGCGGCCGTCGGCTGCACAGAGCCCGTCCCACTCGGCGAACGCGCGCGGCGTGGAGACTCCCACCTCGGGAACTGCCACGACGCAGGGCGTTGGCGGCAGGTCGCGCAGGGGCTGGACCGCCTCGCCGCGGTTGGTGCCCAGTACCGCCCCACCCAACAAAAAGAGCGGAACATCCGAGCCCACCTGGGCGGCGATTTCCAGCCGGTCTGCCTGCGGAAGTGCGAGGCCGAGCTCACGTTCCAATCCGAGCAGCGCCGCCGCTGCGTTCGCAGAGCCTGCCCCCATCCCGCCCTGGACGGGTAATTCCTTCTGAATGTGTAGCTTGACGTCGGCTGCCACGCCGGCCTTGGCCAGCGCCAGCTCCACCATCTTCCACGCCGTATTGCGGGAGTCCGCCGGAACCTGCGGGTGGTTGCTGGTGAGGGCGATGCGGCACAGCTCTCCTGCGACAAGCCTCCGGGCAGAAACGGTGACAATGTCGTGCAAGGCGAGCGTCTGGTACAGGGTCGCCAAGGCATGATACCCGTCCGGCCGCGGAGGCCCGATGTGCAGGCCAAGGTTGATCTTCGAGTAGGACCGGACGTGCGTCGGCATCGCCTATGATTGTAGCGACTCGGCATAGGCTGCCCGTATCAGCCCCGTCGGGTCGCCCAGCTAGGCCGCCTTATTCACAATCTGGCCGTTCTCGATGACCGGAAGCCGAATCTGCTGGCCCGCCTGAATCTTGTTCGCGTCGGAGATGTGGTTGAACTGAGCGATCTGCTGGTAATCGTTGGGTGTTCCGTAGAACAGCTTGCTCACCTTAGACAGATTGTCGCCGGACTTGATGGTGTAGGGCTGCTCCGCGCCCCCGGTAGTGGAGATCTCATGCTTCAGGTCAGAGTAGCTGGGATCGACCTGCTTGATGGTGTCCCATACCCGGTTGGCAATCACCTGCGAGGGAACGGAGCCTTTGATGTGAAGCTGCTCGCCGGACAGGTCCACGGTATCCACCTTGGCGCCGTACTCGGAGAACTCCTGCATGGTTTGCAGAACCGGTGCGTATTTCTGTTTCAGCTGATTTAAATCGGCCATAGTGACTCCTCAGGAAAAATTGGTTTGGGTTACAGAAGAAGCTTCGGCAGGAGCCCCGCCGTGCCCATTTACAGAAGCTTGCTGAGCAGGCCGCCCGCCAGGCCGCCGATCTCCGATTGCGGTGCCGGCTGGCCCCCGGGCGCAAAGTGTCGGATCACCAGAGGGAGCAGCGTCGTCATGGCCATCGTCGCCACCTGCGGCGAGACTCCGGCATGCTGCGCAATCTTGTCGATCAGTCCGCTGGGACCCAGCGCCTGTTGAATCTGCTGGGGATCGGCTGGTTGAGGATTGCCGGAGGTCCACGCATCCACATGCTGTCCCAGGCCGTTTTCGCGTAGCTCGCCCAAGACAGAGGCGATTCCGCCGGGATGGTTCTGGAGCGCCTGTACCATGCCCTTTGCAACCTGCGGCTGCGCGGCCTGCACATCCTGACCTGCATTGGAGCCGGTCAGGCTTGAGATTTCATCGAGAAGGCCCATGTATCTCCTCACCCAAAGGCTCAAAGGCGAGCCAATGCATCTGCGGTAAGAGCACAGTAGAGGGCGGGACGTTGCACGAGGCGGGAAGACCGCCGTTGATCGGACGAAATCGCATCGCAGCGGGTGCAGTCCGCTCGGCTTTACCGATTCGGAGGCAAACCGGCTGCTTAGAAGATGCTGAACTGGACTTCCACGTTCACCTGGACCGGGACGGGGTGGCCGTTCTCGCGGGCGGGTTTGAAGCGATACTGCCGCACCGCGTCCAGCGCCTTCTCGTCCAGGCCCATG
>JAICMT010000154.1 GCA_025929125.1 Acidobacteriaceae bacterium
AGCGCCGGAATTACGCGAAGCATTTAGGCACCACCATGGAAGTCATGGTCGAAGGCCACAATTCTACCCGCGCTCAGGTCATCGGCCGCAGTTCGCAGAATAAGACCGTCAACTTCACCACCGCGCAGCCCATTCTTCCGGCAGTTGCAAGCTACAGGTCTGTGAGGATCACGCAAACTTTTCCCAACAGCCTCGTAGGCGAAGCAGCGGCGGCAGAATGAAGACGGGCGAGCAGGTCAGACCGGCCAACGTGGAAGTTGAAATGCAAATCCGCGGCCTTATGATCGATCCGGTCACCAACATGCCCATCGTCGTCCTCAAGGATGTCGCCAGCGATACCGTGCTTCCCATCTGGGTAGGCATCTTCGAGGCAAACGCCATCGCGCTCGAACTCGAAAAGAGCGCCACACCACGTCCCATGACTCACGACCTTATGCGCAACATGGCCCGCGGCCTCAACGCCGTGGTCAACAAGATCGTTGTATCGGAACTGCGCGAAGACACCTTTTACGCAGTCATCTGGATGGAGCAGAACGGCCAGACCGTCGCCCTTGACTCCCGTCCTTCCGACGCCATCGCTCTCGCGCTTCGCTGGGACTGCCCCATCTTTGCCCATCGAAGTGTCTTGGAAAACGCAAAGCAGGTCGTCGATGGTTCGCAGAAGGGCGACAGCGAAGAGATGCGCCGCTGGCTTGAAAACCTGAACGATGACGATATGGGCCACTACAAGATGTAATGCAGCCTGGCTAAGCGGCCGCCTTCACGCCTGCGGCCTCGCAGATGTCGCAGTTCCCGCAGGGTCCTTCGTATTCATCTCCGAAATACCGCAATAGAGCCTCCCGCCTGCAACTCCGCTGCTCTGCATACAGCTTCATATGCTCCAGGCGGTCCTTCCGCAATTCCTTTTGCTGCTCCAGAGCCTCCGTCGCCGCTTGGGATATCTCCTCAATGGATTGCTCGGTCGCAATCCGGAATTCCCCATTGGCAGTCTGCTCGACCGTGCCTGTCTCATCCAGCACATGCAACGTGCTGATCATCTTTCGTGACGCAATGGACGTTTTCGCGACCAGCTCCTCGAGGCTTGCCGTGCCGTCCTGCTCCACCAGCGCACGCACCACTTCTTCCAGTTCGGTGCTGTCGGACTTACCATTTCCCGACTTGTATCTCTGCGACCCCACATCTCCCGGACGGTAGAACAACACGGCCTCTGCCGGCTCGCCATCGCGCCCGGCTCGCCCAATCTCCTGGTAATAGCTGTCTAGCGATTCACTGACGTCCGCATGGTAAACAAACCGGATGTCCGGCTTATCGACCCCCATGCCGAACGCGTTCGTAGCTACGATTACGCGAGCATCACCGTCCATGAACCTATTCTGGATCGCCTCACGATCCTTGGCCTTCATGCCTCCGTGGTAACAGACCGCGTCAATCTCCCTCTGCTTCAGCTCTTCGGCAAGCGTCTCCGAGTGTTTGTGGGTTGCGACATACACAATCCCCGGGGTTTCCGCGTACGCCACTCTGCGCAATACCGCCTCAAGCTTCTCATCTTCCGTGCCGAACGAGTCCACCCGCAGCGAGATATTGGGCCGGTCAAATCCCTGCACCATCACTTTCGGCTTCTTCATCCCCAACTGCTCGACGATCTCCTCACGCACCCGGCTCGAAGCAGTCGCCGTCATCGCCAGAACCGGAGGGTGATCCAGCGCCTCGATCGCAGCGGAAATCTGCAGGTAGTCCGGCCGGAAGTCGTGCCCCCACTGGCTGACGCAATGCGCCTCGTCCACCACGAACAGCACAATACCACCGCGCTCCAGAGTCTCCATCGTCTCCTGCTTGCGGAGCTGTTCCGGCGCTAAAAAGATATACCGTGCCCGACCTGCTTCAATCTGCTCCATGGTCTCGCGATGCTCACTCACGCTCTGGGTGGAATTCAGCACCACCGCATCGCGCAGCTTTCGCTCCGACTCAATCGAGTCCGCCTGGTCTTTCTGCAGAGCGATGAGAGGGGAAACGATTACGGTCGCTCCGTCCATCAGCTCTCCCGCGATCTGGTAGATGGCAGACTTCCCGGAGCCAGTCGGCTGCACCACCAGGACATCCCGCCCCTCTAGCAACGCCAGGATCGCATCTCCCTGCCCGGGCCGCAGAGATGGAAATCCGAGAAGCTTCTTCGCAGCCGCCGCAATGTCGATCTGCTTCTTTTCTCTCTTGTGCTTTGGAATTGTCCGGGATTGAGGCAAGGTAAGGATGCGTTCCTTCTTTATCGTGGGCATCGATTCACTAGTATGGGATGCGAGGCAACAGCCATAGGATTGCCTATCGCTCCTGTCCCCCCGCATCCACCCACCCGCACAGCAGCGCAACCTCCTCCGCCCAGGCATCCTCGGTCGGCAACTCAGGCAGCGCCTCTATGAGATAGCGCCCGCCCAGCACCCCATCGATTGCCTGGCTCAAGGCACCCGGCATCTCCCTCTCGCCTCCGTCCATCACCGTCGCCCAGGGAGTCTCCCGCAGAATGTCCGACACCCCGGACTCCCGATGCAGCAAGACCGGAATCCCGCGCTGCAGGCTCTCAATCGCCGGAATACCGTATCCCTGAACCGCCGGTATCAGAAAGAGGTGAGAGCCCGCATACAGCTCCTCGAGCTCCGTATCCGAAACAAAGCCGTGGAACTTCACCCGCTCTCCAATGCCCAGCGCCCCCGCCATTGCGGTCAGTTCGCCCAACATCGACCCCTTCCCCACCAGATCCAGCCGCCATTGAATCCGCGACGACAGCGGAGTCGGCGAAGCCTCCAGTGCTGCGAGCCCACGCAGTATCCAGTCGATCCGTTTATTCGGCTCGATTCGGCTCACCGAGAGCATGCGCAGCTCATCCGTTACTCTATGCGGCCGAAAGTCAATTTCCGGGTCCGCCATCCCACCCATGCGTACCACGTGCGCCTCCACCCCGAAATCTCTGCGGCACTCCTCGCGCAGGTACTCGCTGGTCACGATGGTGTTGCCTCCGCTGCGCAGGCCCGCCCCTACCACACGGTTCGACACCGCCAGCCGGAGGTTGCTCCGCCACGCCCGGCTCGCCGGATCGGCAAACAGCGTCGGCGTATCGTGCATCAGGTCGTGGAAACCCCGCATCCCCGCCAGCGTCGCATGGAGCGCCGGCTGATACCCGGAGAGCAGCGGACGCGGCGCATTCTGCGGGCGTGCCCGAAAGTGCGCTCGCAACGCCGCAATGCGGCTCCGTGCTCCTGTGGCCTTCAGTTCCACTACTTCGATCGGATGCGGCGCAAACCGCGCCAGCCCACAGTGGTCCCGGTATGTAAGTACATATGCCGACAGGGCTCTTTGGTGCAGCCAGCGCAGCAGCGCCAGCACACTCCGCTCCGCTCCGCCCAGCTGCTCTATTTCAGAGATGACGATCGGCCTGGAGTCTGCGAGCTGCATTGGAGTCAGCGTTGCGCCAGCGAATCCAGGCTGGCAAAAAACTCCGGAAATGAAATCGCCGCTGCCTCAGCGCCGCAGATCTCCGTCTCGCCTTCGGCCCGCAGCGCCGCAATCGCAAAAGCCATGGCAATCCTGTGATCCGTCCCGGAGTCGATGCTCGCTCCATGCAGCCGCTGTCCTCCCGGAATCTCCATCCCGTCGGGCCGCTCCGTCACCTCCGCACCCATCGCCCGTAGATTCCGCACCACCAGCGCGATGCGATCGGACTCTTTCACTCGAAGCTCCCGTGCGTCCCGGATCGTCAGTCCTCCCCGCGTATACGGCGCAATCGTGGCCAGCACCGGCAGCTCGTCGATCACCTGCGTCGTCAACGCCCCGCTGATCTCGAACGGCCCACTCGGGATAGCCGATGCCTCGGCCCGATTCACCTGAATGCTTCCGATCAGCTCGCCATGCCGCTCCTCCACCGTCAGCACGTTGATTTTCCCGCCCAGCGCCGTGATCACGTCCAGCAGCGACGCCCGGGTTGGATTCATGCCAATCGAGTCCAGCACAAGGTTCGAGTCCTCAAACAACAGCGCCGCGCACAGGAAGAACGCAGCCGAAGAAATATCTCCGGGCACCGTCGCGTCCACTGCCTTGAGCTTCTGCCCGCCCGCAATCGCAAGTGTCGCCGGCTTCTCCGGATCGCTCGCCGTCCGGGTCAACGTCGCCCCAAAGGCTTTCAGGGCATGCTCGGTATGGTCTCGCGTTCGAATCGCCTCGGTCAGCCTTGTTGTTCCCTCTGCCTGCAGCCCGGCGAACAGCACCGCGGTCTTCACCTGCGCAGAAGGGATCGGCGTCGTAAAGTCGATAGCATGCAGCGGCCCACCCTCGATGGTCATTGGCGCGTGCCCATCCACGAGATTGATGCGCGCTCCCATCTGGCTCAATGGCCCGCGGATTCGCTCCATCGGGCGCATCGTAAGCGAGTGGTCGCCCACCAGAGTAAACCTGTGCGGATGCGCGGCAATCAGCCCCGCCAGCATGCGCATCGTCGATCCTGAGTTGCCGCAGTCCAACGCCTCGACTGGTTGGTGAAACGCACCGCCGACTCCCGTCACTTCGATCGTCGACCCGGGCCCCGCCCCGGTCTTCACCACCTTCGCCCCCAGCGCCTCCATGCACCCCAACGTGGAGTGAGGATCGGCGCCGCTCGAAAAATTCGACAACCGGGAGGTACCCTCCGCCAGCCCCGCCAACATGGCATACCGGTGCGAGATAGACTTGTCCCCCGGGATCACCAGCGATCCCTGGAAGCTGCGTGCAGGCCGAACAATTTGCGTAGACATTCGCCTACCAGTGTATCGAAGGACGGCCGATCAGAAGCTTATGTCCAGCCGAACGCTGAAGCTGCGGCCGGGTGCAATGGCATTCCCTGAGAAAAGCCCGTTGAGATCCAGAACGTTCAGCCGCCCGTTTAGATCCTCGCCATCGGCCTGAAAATTCATTGCAATTCGTTCGCTCTTGTAGATCCCCGCCCCAGCGACAATGCCTTTAACCGTTGCCTTTGCAGTTGCAGTTCAAGTTGCACTTCCGACTAACAACTGGCAACTCCCTCCCGCCTTCCACCTTGCGAGTACAGATACAGCCCCGCTAA
>JAICMT010000233.1 GCA_025929125.1 Acidobacteriaceae bacterium
CCGATCAGCGCAATCCGGCGTACTTTGCCGGCTAATAGCGGAAGCTGGTTGTGGTCGTTCTTCAGCAGCACGATGCTCTCTTCGGCAATATGCAGCGCGTCGTCCTTGCCCTGGAAGGGGTTCACAACGCTGCGTTGGACCGGATAGTCGATGACTCCCGCCGCAAACATGCTGCGCAGAATGCGATGATTCATGTCGTTCAGCCGCTCCATGGAGACTTGTCCGCCGGCGATCGCATCCTTAAGCTTCTGTCCGAAGTAGTCCTCTCCGGGCATCTCCTGGTCCAGTCCGGCGTTTGCGGCTTTCACCGTGCTGTGGGTCGCCTCCCAGTCCGAGAGCACCCATCCCTTAAAGCCCCAGTCTTTTTTGAGCACCTCGTTCAGCAGGTAGTCGTTCTCGCAGGCCCAGTCGCCATTGACCTTGTTGTAGGCACACATGACGCCCGCAGGCTGTGCCATCTTGATGGCGATCTCGAACCCGAGCAGGTCGGTCTCGCGCATGGTGCGCTTGTCCATCACCACGTTGATCGTGTTGCGAAGCGTTTCCTGGTCGTTGAATGCATAGTGCTTGATATCTCCCATGACGTGCTGCGACTGCACACCCATCGCGAGATGGCCGACGATGTTGCCGGCCAGAACCGGATCCTCGCCGGCATACTCGAAGTTGCGCCCGTTGCGCGGCTCGCGGGTGAGATCCATACCGCCCCCGATGGACATATTGAATCCCTGGGCTCTCAGCTCGCGCCCAATGACTTCGCCATAGAGGTGCGCTGCATCGAGATCCCAGCTGCTGGCCAGTGCCAGCACCGAGGGCAGCAACGTGGAGTAGCGGCCATCGAATGCGGACATGCGGACCCCCACTGCGGAATCCGCAAGGTCGATCTTGGGAATACCGAGCCGCGGAATGGCGGGCACGAAGCCGGCGCCGTGGTTGGACTCTGCCGGATAGGGAGTGCCGGGACGCAACACGCCCCACCCAGTGCCGTGAACCATACGCAGCTTTTCTTCGAGCGTCATCTGCTCCAGCACCATGTCCGCACGGCGATCGGGCGAGAGCGTCCGGTCATCCCAAGGATGGGAGATGGCCGCAGCGCGCCTCGGCCCCTGCGCCGTCGTTGGAGCTGTCAACGAAAATATGGCCAGCGATGCTGCGGCCGTGAACGTGCGAAATCGAGGAAAGGTCAATGGGGTCTCCCAAGGCAATTGGCGGCGCTCTACTGCGTGCGCTTCCAGTGAAACCGGAAAGCGCAGAACTGTCCATTACGGAAGTGAACCGCAACTTCAGTAGCTATGTATTTTGTTTCATAATCGCCGCCATGCACGTGGAGCAAAACCCTGGAGATGGGTAGCAAGACAGAACCAGAGTCAGATAGCCACCTGCTATAAAACGATAACTGTAACGTGGACACAGGCCTGAGGTGGTATTAGCATAGGCGCAATCGAGTTGAGAGTACTTTGCTTTCTGGAACAACAGGAGATTACTTTGCGGCGAAGAGACTTTTGCAGACTCCTCGCAGCCACCACGGCTGCGAAGGCACTCCCCGGGTTAGCGCAGGCGGCACCACAGGACCAGCAATCGGCAATGCCTGAGGGGTTTAATCAACTCACCCGGGATTACGCTCAGTTCTGTGCGCTGCCGCCGGATGAGAGGGTCTATTACACACTGAGCGGAAGTCAGATCGTTCCCACGAAGCTCGACAATGCGACGTGGCGCCCGACCGGAATGGGGAATCCGCCGCAGCTGCCTGTTCCCGGAGGCTCATGGGACGGCGTACCGATGCAATCTCCCATCGCTGGGCTCGAGGGAGAAGGCCCATACAAAGGAACGTGGGACTCGCTGCTGCAGTACGACGCGCCCGAGTGGTATCAGGATGCGAAGTTCGGGATTTGGGCGCACTGGAGTCCGCAGTGCGTGCCCGAGGACGGCGACTGGTACGCACGCAATATGTATACGGAAGGACAGCGGCAGTATCAGTTTCATCTGCAGCACTACGGACATCCTTCGCGCTTCGGATACAAGGATCTGTGCGATCAGTGGACCCTGCTGAACTGGCAGCCTGACGAGTTGATCACGCGCTACAAGAAGGCCGGCGCGCGGCTGTTTATCGCACTCGCCAACCACCATGACGGCTTCGACGCGTGGAATTCCAAGCATCAGCCGTGGAACTCGGCGGCGATCGGTCCGCATCGGGATGTTGTGGGCGACTGGGCCGCGGCCGCTCGGAAACAGGGCCTGCGCTTTGGCGTCACCCTGCACCAGGCGCGCAACTGGTGGTGGTTCCAGACCTGCCATGGCGCGGATAAATCGGGTCGGATGGCAGGAGTACCCTATGACGCCGAACACAGTCCGCAGGAAGGCAAAGACCAGTGGTGGCAAGGGCTGGATCCGCATCTGCTGTATGGGGTGAAGCATCCCTATGAGGCGTTGCCCGATATTTCATTCGTGAAAAATTTCTACGACCGGACGCGGGATCTGATCGACCAACACGATCCTGATCTACTCTACTTCGACAATGACCGGCTGCCGCTCGGATGGGCAGGGATGAACATCGGCGCGTACTTCTACAACCACAACCTGAAGACACGCGGGAAGATGGAAGCTGTTCTAAACGGAAAGCACATCCCGGAAAATCTGGCCAAAGCTCTGGTTGCCGACTACGAGCGGGGCTTGACGGGCGGAATTATGCCCTATGCCTGGCAATCGGAGACCTGCATCGGGGACTGGCACTACAACCGCCGGCTGTATGACACAGCGGGCGATTACGGCCGCTACCTGGCTCCGCGGGACGTCATTCACTGGATGATCGATACGGTGAGCAAGAACGGCACGTTCATCCTTAATGTTCCGGGCATGCCCGACGGCACCATCGACAGCAAAGAGATCGCGGTGCTGGATGGCGTTACCGCATGGATGCAGATCAACAGTGAAGCCATCTACGAGACACGGCCGTGGAAGATCTACGGCGAAGGCCCGAACAATGTAAAGGCGGGAGCTTTCGGTGGAAACAGCGTCACCAAGCTGGGCGCGAAGGACATCCGGTTTACTCGCAATAAGGCAAACACCGTGGTGTATGCGCATACCCTAGGCTGGCCTACGGAAGCGATCAGCATTCAGGCGCTGGGAAGCTCGGCTGAGACGAAGCCGGGTAAGGTTGCGAGGGTGGAGCTGCTTGGGACGGGCGAGAAGCTGACCTGGAACCAGGCTGCCGCTGCGCTGACCGTGCAGCTGCCCAAGAGTTATCGGCCTCCGGTCGACTACGGCGCGGTCCTCCGGATCACGATGAGCTGAAGCTACGGTTCTTTCAGGCGGAGTTCGGCGGGCATGTCCAGCGCTGGCAGAGTCCCGGCTCATTGAACTTCACATTGCCGACTCGTGGGTCGACCGGGTGCATCTCCATCGCGTCCGCGTCAAAAGGCCGCAGCAGGTCCAGCGGCGGCCGGTCCGACTCATATCGAGATAGCCAGCGGTCATAGTCGCCGGCCTTCAGGATGACGGGCATTCGGTTGTGAACGGATGCCATCAGCTCGTTTGCCTCGGTGGTGATGACGGCGTAGCTGATGAGCCATCCGCCATCCGGCTCCTTCCAGGCATCCCACAGTCCGGCCAAGGCGAGCGGTGTGCCGGTACGGAGCGCGAAGGCGTAAGGCTGCTTTGTCTTGGGCCCGATGGCTTTCCATTCGTAGAAGCCGTCTGCCGGTATAAGACAGCGGCGGCGGCGGAATGGAGTTCGCCATGTGGGATGGGTTGCGACCGTCTCTGCCTTAGCGTTGATGGTGCTGTATCCCTTGAATTCGGAGGGGCTCTTGGCGAAGTAGGGCGCCATGCCCCAGCGCATCATCTCCAGCTCCCGCTCTCCGCTCTCGCGATTTGCACGGATTACAGGCTGAAACGTGGTGGGCGCCACATTGAAATCCGGCGGCAGCACAAAATCTTCGGGCAGCTTACCCAGACGGAAGGCATCTGCGATGCGCTGCTTGTCTGACCGGCGATAGTAACGTCCGCACATGGGCTGAGTACTATCTTAGGCGGCAAGTGAAACGTTTTCGAGCAGGGCAGAGGC
>JAICMT010000519.1 GCA_025929125.1 Acidobacteriaceae bacterium
AGGACATATTGTGTCACGGAGCAAAACTGGGATAGTTCGGTCCACGCCGAAGTATCGGAGAGATGTGACGGCTAGGATGAGCGCTGGAGGAAACGATGATTACACTTCATCTGCGTTATACGATCGATCCCAACAAGCTGGCTGACGTGCGGACCTATGTTGAATCGGAGCTGAGACCCATACGAGAGTGCGGAGGCGACGTGGTGGGCTATTTTCTTCCGACGGACTTTGCGGGAGCGACGAATGAGGCGTTCGGGATCATCGACTTTCCGTCGCTGGCGGAGTACGAGATTTACCGGGCCAAGCTTGCGGCGCATCCGCTGCACAAGCAATATGTAGAGGCGCTGGAGCGGACGGGCGCGCTGCTCTCGATCCAGCGGTCGCTGATTCAGCGCGTGGAAGTGAAGGAGGATCTGCCGGAATGATGGATGCTACTGGTTCTGCGGATGGGCTCATTGCGGGATACGATTTCGGAACCAGCGCGAGCGCGCGGTCGCCGGTGACTTTCGAAGAGCTCTCGCACGTGGAGCAGACGGTGGGCTGGACGCGCGATGACGAGCAGCTGCTGCGCAAGCATGCGGAGCTGTTTCGCTCGCAGGCGGAGGAGATGGTCGGCTCGTGGCGCGCGGTGATCGGCGCGCAGCCGCATCTGTCACAGTGGTTCGTCGGGCCGGATGGGAGGGCGGACGAGGAGTACAAGGCGCGCGTGAAACCGCGCTTTGTGCAATGGGTGGTGGATGTGGCAACACGGCCGCATGACCGCGCGTGGCTGGATTACCAGGAAGAGATCGGCCTGCGGCATACTCCGGCGAAAAAGAACAGGACGGATGGCGGGCATACGCCGCCGCTGGTTCCGATGCGCTACCTGCTTGCGTTTGTGCCGGTGGTGACGGACATACGGCGGTTTCTGAGCGCCGGAATTGCAGATGCGGCTGAACTGGAAGCGGTCGGTAGGGCCTGGGCCAAGGCGGTGCATCTACACGTGACGCTGTGGTGCCGGCCGTATGCGCGGGAGGGGCTCTGGTAGCCAGGCTTCGCGCATATACTCCCAGCTATTGTGCGTGGAGCGCCGAAGAGCGAAGCGCGGCTTGTTCGGGCTTGCGCTGTGGATTTATTGCGAGACGTTGGCGGGGATTGCCAAGGAGAACGTGATGCAGATGAGTCGAATGGGACAGACGATATTCCGCGTCGCGCTGGGTTCGTTGGCTGCGTTGATGGTGCCCCTGGTGGCCTCGCGGCTGGTGCCGGATTGGAACTGGCGCCCAAGCGCTTTCGTGATCGTGTATCTTCTGTTCTTCGCGACGGGAATGGCGTATGCGCTGATCGCGAGGAGGATGGGCGCATGGTCGTATAAGTTGGCCGTGGGCGTGGCGCTACTGGCCGGCTTCGCGTTGGGATGGTCGAACATGGTGCAGGTCGCGGACTCGGGACATCCGGAGAACCTGGCCTATTACAGTGTGCTCGTGGTGGGATTGATTGGAGCATGCCTGGCGCGGCTGCGGGCGCGAGGCCTGGCTCTGACGCTGTTCGCAATGGCCGCAACACTGGCCCTGATTGCGGCGATGCTTCCCTCAGGCGCGCCGCCCTATCTCGCG
>JAICMT010000118.1 GCA_025929125.1 Acidobacteriaceae bacterium
CGCGAGATGGATGCCTCCCGCTGCATCTCCTATCTCACCATTGAGAAGAAGGGCGGGATCGACGATTCGCTGCAGCAGGAGATCGGCCGAAATGTGTTCGGGTGCGACATCTGCCAGGACGTCTGTCCCTGGAACCGGAAGGCTCCGATAGCTCCAGCCGAACTAAATGAATCAAGGGCGGAGCTGGTAAACCCGCAGCTTGATTGGCTGGCGGCCATGGACAGCGCGGAATTCCGCCGTCAATTCAAGGGCTCGCCCCTGGAGCGCACGGGATGGAAGCGCCTGAGGCGCAACCTCGCCATCGCGATGGGGAATGAAGCTGATCAGCCTACCGCCGCAAGCTATCTCGAGAGGCTCGATGAGTGGGCAACGTTGCCCGGAGATGGCGTCCACGATGCCGCTCTGCGTGATGCTGCCGATTGGGCGCGCCGCAGGATTCGTGAACGAATTGAAGCCCCCGGGAGTGAAGGTGCGTCTGCTAGCCTAGTGGGGAATGTCGACAGGCAGTCGCAGTAAGCAAGCGATTCAAGGGGCGACCGGGCACAGCGGAGCGACAGATGCGGCTGTCCCATTCGATGAAGTGCGGCCGGCTATGCCGAGCGGATCGTTGCGCTCCCGCCTGATTGCGTTGGCAAAATACATGATGCGTACCGAGGTCCACACCTACGCGTTCAGCGTGGCCGCCAACGTCATCCTGTCGCTGTTTCCGTTCATCGTCCTAATGATGACGCTGACCCGGCACGTCTTCAATTCGGTCGCGATGCTGAACGTCGTGGAGCAGATGATGTGGCACTTTCTTCCGGCGAACCAAGACTTCATCATCCGCAACATGCGGGTGCTCTCCCACCCTCACAAAGGCGCCCAGTTGTACTCCCTGGCTATTTTGCTCATCAGCTCGACAGGCGTCTTTCTGCCGCTGGAGGTGGCGCTGAACGGAGTCTGGGGAGTGAAAGAGAATCGCTCCTATCTGCGCAACCAGCTTGTGTCCGTGGGTCTGGCGCTCTGTGTGGGTGTGCTCGCCATGAGTTCTGTGGCCGTGAGTACAGCCCAGCAGACGATCCTGTCTGTGGTGTTTTTTCACCACACGCAGAATGTGGTGTACGGATTCTTTGCCGGAAGCGCGCTCAAGCTGCTTGGCGTCGTAATGACCGTCCTTATCTTCTTCCTCATATATTGGGTGCTGCCGAACCGGAAGGTCCCTGCCCGAGCTGTACTGCCGACGGCGATTGTGATCGGGCTGCTCTGGCAGCTCGCCCGGCTCATTTATGTTCTCGTACTGCCGAAGCTGGATTTCGCGGCCGTATATGGTCCGTTCTACGTATCCATCGGCCTGATGATCTGGGCGTTTCTCTCCGGCCTGCTGCTGCTCGCCGGGGCTCATTTTTCCGCAACCCGCTACTCGCTTTGCGTCGCACGTGAAGACGAAGAGCAGCAGACTGCGCAGGAGCCTGAGAAGGAGAGCCATGACCGCCGTTCCTGAGACATTCGGCATGCGCCTTCGCAGGCTTCCGACCGGCATCGGGGGCGCCGTATTCTGGCTCGCGATCTGGTCAGGGATTCTTTGGCTGGTGCGTCAGGCGCCGAGCATGAGCTCGCCCGTACTCGGCTGGATGCAGACCATTGTGGCGGTCGCCATGTTTGGCCTGGCGGTGCCGCTCACCCTGAAGATCGTGCGACAGCGATTCCTCTGGAGTCTGCGGAGCAAGCTGATACTGACTTACCTGCTAATCGGCCTTGCTCCGGTGCTGCTGTTTTTGACCCTGGTGTTGATCTCCACCTACCTGGCTGTGGGTCAATTCTCCATTCACCTTGCGGATACCCGGATGCAGCAGCATCTCGACGAGATCGGGCTGGATAACGCGAGCCGCGTCTCCCGAATTGCCCAGATCATGCGCCAACTCGCCGAGCATCCTCCGCCCACTCTTCGGCCGGGCGGTCCGCGACCCTCGGGGCCCCCAACCGGGCCTCCGGCGCTGGCTGCGCGCGATACTTCGGCGGACCCGACCATGTTGCGGCTCGATCGCCACACCGCCGTATACCTGAATGGCTCGCCGCTCTGGGGTCGTCCGGAGACCAGCGCCCTTGGAATCCAGCAACATATCGGGACGGAGATGCCGCTGGGACTGCCTCTGTGGGCGACAGACCTCGGCGGCAATCCATTTCGCGGCCTCGTGCTGGACGGACAGGACTTGTACCTGGTTGCCATTGACCAGCGCCACGTTCAGGGGCGCGGAATACTGAGCGTGGTAACTGCGATGCCGGTGAGTGCCGCCTTCATGGACCTGGTAGCGCAAGATTTGGGACGAGTTGGCCTCTCAGCCGCAGTGCCGGGGAAAAGCCGAACCGGCCATGACAACGCCGAGGTTTATGGGGGCAAGGAACCGCCGCCGGCGTACTTCTACGACTTTCGCGTGCCGTTTGTTTCGACCCTGCAGGTGCGCGAGTGGGAGACGAACGTCGTTGAAAACGTGCCCGTAGAGGTCCACTCGAGACCCTCGCTGCTCTATCGCCAGCTCTTCGGCAGTTCTCTTGGTGGCATCGTCACCGATTACATCAAGTACGGCCTTATTGGGCTGTGCATCGTGTTCGGGCTGGTGGAAGCACTGGCACTGGCTCTGGCCCTCCGCCTGAGCGGCAACATCACCGGGTCGGTCGAGGAACTCTACGCCGCTACCCAGCGCGTCGACCGCGGAGACCTCGTGCATCGCATCCCGGCGCTCTACAGCAGCAAGAAGGACCAGCTCGGAGAGCTGGCTCGATCCTTCAACGGCATGACCGGCTCGCTGGAGCGCCTGCTGATCGAGCAGCATGAGAAGGAACGCCTGCAGAGCGAGCTCAGCATCGCGCAAGAGGTGCAGGCCAACCTGTTCCCGCGGCACGTGCGTGATCTGCCTACTCTGGAACTCCATGGAATCTGCCGTCCGGCGCGTTCCGTCTCTGGCGATTACTACGATTTTCTTCTCTTTCATCGACCAAACACCCCGCAAGGGAACCAAGGCGGCGAGTGCGGCGCAGGCATCGCCATCGGCGACATAAGCGGAAAGGGCATCTCGGCGGCGCTACTGATGGCCACTCTGCACTCTGCGGTCCGTGCATACCAGCTCTCCGGTGCAGATCTGGCGCAGAGCGGACTGGGAGCTCCCCAGCGGGATGATGGCAAACTGTTCGAGTCGCCAGGAAGCATTCTTGCCCTCCTGAATCGCCATCTTTATCGCAGCACTCAGCCCGCAAAATACGCGACGCTCTTTCTGGCGCACTACGATGCCGATACCTCCGAGCTGACCTACTCGAACGCTGGCCATCTTCCCCCCATGGTCATGAGCAGGAACGGTAGCGTTCGCCGCCTCGACTGTGGCGGGACCGTCGTCGGTCTGCTCGACAACATGGAATATCAGCAGGAGACTATCCGGATGACCTCGGGAGACATCCTGATCGGCTACTCGGACGGCATTACCGAGCCGGAAAACGACTTTGGAGAGTTTGGCGAGGAGCGGCTTCTGGAAGTCGTGTCCCGCTATCGAGATCAGCCGCTTCACGTCATCTCGGCTCAGGTCATGCTTGCGCTGGAGGCCTGGATTGGCGCCGGCGAGCAGCCTGATGACATCACGCTGGTCCTCGCCCGCCAGATTTAGCTATTTTGATTTTCGGCAGGTGGTCACCCCACAGCCGGAGTCTCGGCCCTTTTCTTCGCTAGCTGAAGGAATTAGACCTCATCCGGGATCGAACTGCTCTTAGTTAGCCATCCTACGGCCGACTTGCATCCTACAGGATGATTGTCGGTCCCATGCCCTCGCATGTGGCTTCGGAACCAATCGAACCTACGCACGTATAGTTTGTATGGAACGGCGGCGGAGCCCTCTCGGCTTGCCTGCAGCCGTTCTGCTCAGGTTACTCTTGAGGTCTACAGAAGCCATGAGCTATGCCCCCAACTCGATCTCCCGATCGACCGCGCCGCCCGGGGTGGCCGCTCTGATTGTGGCAACCGAGCCAGGCCGGGCCCTCTTGGACGTAATCGAGCCACTGGTGCGCGCCGGAGTGTCTGCGATCGTAGTCGTCGATGATGGAAGCTCCGCGGGCAGAAAATGGGTGCTGGACCGCATCAGCATGGAGCCCACTCTGCATCTGTTGCGGCACGCGAGACCCCAGGGTCGGGGCGCCGCATTGAAAACAGGACTGCAGTACATCACAGAGCATCTGCCGCACTACACCGGAGTTGTCACGACTGCGGCGGATGCTCGCTATGCTGCGAGCGATGTGGTGCGGTTGATGCGGGCCCTCCATAGCTCCCCCAGGCTGGTGATTCTCGGCGGCGCATTTTGCGGAAACGATGGGGACCCGGCCAGCGCGGGCTCAGGGCAATCCTTGCGCACTCGCATGCTGGGGCTCGTATTTCAGGTAGTTACCCACATCTCTCTGCGGGATGTTCAGACGCCATTGCGTGCGTTGCCGGCCGAGCTTCTTCCGCTTCTCCTCAAAGTGCCAGGCGACGAACACGACTATGAGTTCTCCATGCTGCTGCACCTGGCACGCCACGGCTATCCGATGGCGGAGCAGGATGTCTACGGCGGCGCCGAGCGGCCGGTCGGTGACAGCGGTCGCATGTCATCGTCCGGTTGGCTGAATATTGCGCGTGCGCTGTTGCGCAGCGTACCCTTGGTACCTCTTCCACGTGTGCCTGGAGCCGAATCCGCGCTGGATGGACCCGACACCGTGCGCAGAACGGGCAGCTCAAAGGCTCAGCAAACCCGCTGAAGCGTCACGCGAGTGCTACGCCGGAGCGAAGGCGCGGAGCACAAAAAACAGTAGCACGCCGCAGAAGAACACCAGGGCCATGCGAATCCCGGGCTCGCGATTGACTTCCGGCACCAGGTCTGTTGCCGCGACATACATTGTCACTCCTGCCGAAAGAGGCAGCCCAGCCATCACCCATCCTGGGCGCAAGTTGATCGCCAGCACGCCCAGCAGAGTCGTCGCTCCCAAGAACAGGGAGGAGTTGAGCGCCGCCCGTCGCCCCTGTCCGCTCGCGAGCATGACGCTCGCCACCGTGAAGCCCTCCGGCAATTTGTGCAGGAATACGGCGACAAACAGCATCCATCCCAGCCAGCTCGAAAGCACAAATCCAGATCCAATCGCGATTCCATCGAAGAACGTGTGCGTCGCCAGACCCAGCAGCACCGAGTAGCTGCGTCCCGCCGACAGAAACTCGTGGTGATGCGTCTCCTCGCCGAAGTGGAAGTGTGGCACCAGGCTATGCTCCAGCAGGTGCACTCCCACATAGCCTGCAAGCACCAGAGGCGCTGCCCAGCGGTTGTTTAGTCGAAACGCCTCCGGCAGCATCTCCAGAATCGCGGCGGCCAACATGAATCCCGCCCCCAGCGCGACAAAGTAGCGAAGTGCCCGAGCCGAGGGCGACCTCCGAACCAACAGGTATCCACCCAGATAATCGGTCAGTCCAGCCGAGAGCCCCAGCACGAGCGAAATCCAAAACCGCGGTGCGGTGAGCGCGGTCTTCACGAGCATAGTGCCGTTATCGCACATCTGGTTGGCATGGCAGTTTTCGGGCGAATGAATTGCGCCGACTCGTTGCTGCCGGCATCCGTACCATTCTAACCGTGCTGCGCGCCCGTGCCTCGCAATGCTCTATCCTGTACGAGGCTCCTGATTCGCCTGCCAACGCGGGCCCCCGATCACGATCAAGGAAAATAGCCACTCCATGCCTCTGAACTGCGGAATCGTTGGGCTTCCCAACGTCGGTAAAAGCACCATCTTCAATGCACTCACCTCGGCGAAGGCCCAGGCGGCCAATTATCCCTTCTGCACCATCGATCCCAAC
>JAICMT010000146.1 GCA_025929125.1 Acidobacteriaceae bacterium
ATCGCCTGGGTTGACCGACGTCGGATTCGCCGAGCAGCTTACCGTAGGCGGCTGGAACGCGTTGATTGTGAACTGTGCGGAGCAATCTGCCGACTGACCTGGTTTGGCGCCTTCGGTTACGTGCCCCGTAACCGTATACGTGCCAGGAGCGGCCGTCTTGGTGTCGATATTCGCCGTGCTGCTGGTCCCAGAAATGGTGCCACCGGTCGAGGTCCAGCTGTACGTCGGGGTCTTCTTCGGGTTCAGGTTGGTCGCTGTGCCGGTCACCGTGATTGGGTCGCCCGGATAGCCGCTGGCCGGAGCCACTGTGCAGCTATACGCAACCGGAGGAGGCGGGACCACGTGGCCGAAGTGCATCACGATGCCCGTGCTCAGTTCGACCGCGGAAAGATTCGCGCGCCCACCGAGGATACCGCCCGTCGGGATGCCGGCATACGGACCATAATCTGCGTGGATGTACCGGTAATCCAACTGGAACAAGCGGAAGCTGAAGCGGTTGTCGAAGAACGGCATGTCATAATCCATACCGCCTCCGGCCGTCAGCGCGGGTCCCCAGCGATACGGCTCATGCTCCAACTGCGAAGGGTTCTCGTTATTCGGGCCGCCCAGGCGTCCACCGCCCGCTAGACCATGGGCGAAGACGGTGAAGTTATCCATCGGGAGACGGGCAATCGGTCCCAGCGATGCGCCGGAAAACCCGTCGTTTACGCCGTCTGGATGGTTCGAGTAAATGAACTCGCCGCCGAAGTAGCGGTTGAAATAATAGGCGACGCTACCGATCGCACCCACGTCGATCGAGGAATAAGGAATTCCGGCGGGCTTCAGAAGGCCATGCGCGCCGAAATATGAGTAGCCGAGAAAAACATCGACCTTCGAGGGGTTTGGACCCGCTGCCAATGTTGAAGCCGGTGCGGCAGGCATTTGGGCGCCCATGCTTAAAGTTCCAAGGCTAACTGCACATACTGCAAGTGTCATCCGGCCAAGACTACGAAACGGGCGATAAGTCATCCGTCATCCTCCACATAAATCTGTTGATACATGCCAACGGGCGGCACTCAAACTGCGGGAACAGGTCAAAGAGAGTGTAACCTAGTTCGCGCCTGAAATAAGGAAAAAAACGATCCCTAAATACATACGCTACACGGGTTTACCAATAGTTAACACCTGCTGCCGCACCAAAAACAACCACTGCATCTGGTCAGTAACGGCTCTAGCAATCCACCGTTCTCTAAAACTGACTCACGACAAGTTCAATGTTTTTCTTACTGTTCCACGCTCCTGCTGAATCTTCTCCTGTAGCAACGTGATGGCGTACAACAACTGCTCCGGGCGGGGAGGACACCCGGGCACGTAAATGTCTACCGGAATCACCTGATTGATGCCTTGCACCAGCGCATAGTTGTTGAACACGCCACCGGAAGTCGCACAGGCACCCATGGAGATCACCCACTTCGGCTCCGGCATCTGCTCATAGAGTCTTCGGATCACAGGGGCCATCTTCTGCGAGACTCGACCGGCCACGATCATCAGATCGCTTTGCCGCGGCGACGGACGGAACACCTCCGCGCCGAATCGCGCAATGTCATACCGCGAGCCGCCCATCGACATCATCTCGATCGCACAACACGCCAGACCGAAGGTCATCGGCCAGACAGAATTCTTCCGCACCCAATTGATCGCCGCATCCAGAGACGCCAGAACCACGCCTTCTTGCTGGTCGTAGCCCCAGTTCACCTCACGCAGCTTGTCCCGGTTTTTTCCGAAGCTGTCCAGGGAGCCAAAAAAATACCGGTCGCCCGGCTGTGGTACATCCGTAGGCCTGCCGTTGCTGCTGTTTTGATCCGCGGGAGTCGTCATGGGTGATTCTCAGTATAAATGGGAGACAGCCGCTTCTTGGTGTGCTGCCGCTGACTTGGAACTGGGGGCTACTCCGCTATGATGCGCTTCATTAAGCAGTGGTTGGCCTGTCCCGAACACTCGTGTAAAGTACGCTAGGCGGCAGAAGCTCCGTTCGCGCGGTATTGAAAATCCGGTTCGCCCGCCAGGCGCGCAGAACCAATCGCAACTGCCCTGTCCAAATACTCCTAGGGGATTCGTCGATGCGTTCTGGCTTTACCCGGTACCCGCTGCTCGCTCTTTGTCTGGGGCTGGTTCTCACTCTGCCGCTGATTGCCGGCCACGCCGCGCAGGCTCAAGCTGCCACGGTCCCTGCCGGCACCTCCGCCCCGGACTCCGCAAGAATCGCAGCCCTCGAGCAGCAGGTCGCCGCGCAATCGACGGCTATCGCCAACGCCCAGACCTCAGGAGACAATGCCTGGATGCTCGTCTCCGCCGCACTCGTCCTCATGATGAGCGGCCCGGGTCTGGCCCTGTTCTACGGCGGTCTGGTCCGCAAGAAGAACGTCCTCGGCACCATGATGCAGA
This sequence comes from Acidobacteriaceae bacterium, assembly GCA_025929125.1. GTDB lineage: Bacteria > Acidobacteriota > Terriglobia > Terriglobales > Acidobacteriaceae > Edaphobacter. Next base: position 2,425 of record JAICMT010000146.1, read on the forward strand.
CGTTCGCCATGATGGCGGTCATCACTGTTCTCTGGGCTCTGCTCACCTATTCACTGGCCTTCGCGTCTGGTAACGCCTTCATCGGCGGCCTCCACAACCTCTTCCTGCGCGGAGTCGGTCTCCAGCCTGACCCCAATTACGCCGCCACCATCCCGCTGCAGACCTTCATGGTCTACCAGCTCATGTTCGCCATCATCACGCCGGCCCTCATCACCGGCGCCTTCGCCGAGCGCATGAAGTTCTCGGCCATGCTGGTCTTTATGGTGCTCTGGAGCATCATCGTCTACAGTCCGATGGCCCACATGGTCTGGGGTATCCACGGCCTGCTGAACGCCACCAGCGGCCGTATTCCCAGCCTCGATTTCGCTGGTGGCACCGTGGTCCATGTGACCTCCGGTGTCTCGGCACTGGTCACCGCTCTCTACTTAGGCAAGCGCATCGGTTATCCGCGCGAGCCTATGCCGCCGCACTCCGTCGTGCTCAGCTTCATCGGCGCATGCCTGCTCTGGGTAGGCTGGTTCGGCTTCAATGCCGGTTCGGCTCTCGCCGCCGGCACCCTCGCCACCTCCGCCTTCGTCGCCACCCACTTCGGCGCCGCTGCCGCCGCCCTCAGTTGGAGCGCGGCAGAGTGGATTCGCAACGGGAAGCCCTCCGCCCTCGGCGCCATCTCTGGAGCCGTGGCCGGGCTGGTTGCCATCACCCCCGCCTCCGGCTTCGTCACCCCCATGGGCGCCCTCTGCATCGGCCTCATCGCCGGTATCATCTGCTTCTACATGGTGGTCAAGGTCAAGACAATATTCGGCTACGACGACTCCCTCGACGCCTTTGGCGTTCACGGCGTCGGCGGCACCATCGGAGCCATTCTCACGGGCCTGTTCGCAACCAGCGGCATCAATCCCATCTTCGGCAACGGCAAGCCTACCGGCCTCTTTGAGGGCAACTCCGTCCAGCTGATCCACCAGTTGATTGGAGTCGCCATCGCCTGGGGACTCTCCGCTGTCGGCACCCTCATCATCCTCTTCATCGTCGACAAGACCATTGGACTCCGCGTAACCGCCGAGCAGGAGAGAACCGGACTCGACCTCAGTCAGCATGGCGAAGAGGGATACGAGTGGTCGCACTGATCGCTCAAAATCTTGCTTATATCTTCCCGGACAGATCGCGGTCCTGAGGATGCGAAAATCATCGCGCACAGCGTACTATGTCAGAGCTTGCGCATCGGCAACATAGGAAAGGGCAGGAAAGCAATGCAGAAGATTGAAGCAGTCATTCAGCCGTCCAAACTCGACGCAGTGAAGGAGGCGTTGGTCGAGATCGGCGTACAGGGAATGACCATCACCGAAGCTCGCGGACACGGGCGTCAAAAGGGTCACACCGAGTTCTATCGCGGCCGCGAATACTCGGTCGACCTGCTCCCCAAGGTCAAGCTGGAAACCGTCGTGGCCGACAATATGGTCGATCGTGCCGTCAATGCCATCATCTCCGTGGCTCGCACCGGCACCATCGGCGATGGCAAAATCTTCGTGACGCGCATCGACGAAGCCATCCGCATCCGCAACGACGAGCGCGGCGAAGTCGCTCTCTAACCCAAAATTCCCTCCAAACCTCTCTTTCGAATTCAAGAGCGCAGCGTGCCTTCCCCCCCGCTGCGCTCTCGTCCCTGCGTCTCTGCCTGTATGCTGTAATTTCAAGCCCCAACTTATCTATGGCAGAGAGGGAGACCACAGCCACTCGATTGCGCGAGGACTACCAGCACCAGATGCTGGCAATCCGCGGCGCGTTCAAGGCCGGCGGCTCAGGCCGCGAAACCATCGCTGCGCGCTCCAAAGCCATGGATAGCCTCGTCCGAGGATTCTGGGAAGAAGCCGTCCAGCGCACCCCCAGGCTCCGCTCCGGAATCGCATTGCTCGCCCTCGGCGGATACGGACGCAGCGAGCTCTTCCCGCACTCCGACGTCGACCTGCTCTTTCTGCTCGACAGCAAAGTGGACGAGGACGATGTCAAGCAGCCCATCCGCCGCGTCAGCCAGGAGCTCTGGGACTGCGGCATTCGCCTCTCGCCCCAGACCCGGAAACGCAGCGAGGCTGAGAGATTCGAATCGGACAACGTCGAGTTCACGCTCGCCGAGTTAGACCACCGGCTCCTTACGGGTGACTCCGCTGTCTATGAGCGCTTTGCTTCCGTGGGCTACCCCAAAGTGCTCGAGTCCGACGGACACAACATTGCCACCGGCGTAGTCCAGCTCACTGCCGAGCGCCACAAGAAATACGGCGACACCCTCTTCCACCTCGAACCCAGCATCAAGGACTGCCCCGGCGGACTGCGCGATGTCCACGTTTGCGCCTGGCTGGAAACCCTGCTTCGACCCGCCGGCTCTGAAGCGCTCTCCGACGCCGCGGATCGCGAAGAGTTTGAGCGGGCTATCAATTTTCTCTTCACTGTCCGCTGCTTCCTCCATTACCGGCATGAGCGCGATGACAACACCCTCGACTGGCAGGCTCAGGACGACGCCGCCCGCGAGCGGATCGGCCTCGATCCCGCCACCATTCCCGACCCCTCAATCGGCGGCAACGCTGCCCGCAGCCGCGAGGCCGACGCCGCTTACTGGATGCGCGCCTATTTCCGCAACGCGCGCGTTGTCGAACGCCGCCTCAATCACATGATCGACGCAGTCCCTGAGAAGCAGCGCGGCGGTGCCTGGAGCGTGGTCGCCCGTGCCAACATTTTCAGGCACAAGCGCCGCGCGGAACTCCCGCCCAGTGGCTTCCGCGTGGAGAACAACCGCCTTCTGCTGGCCGAAGCCGCAGGCGCCGTCGGCGACCC
>JAICMT010000490.1 GCA_025929125.1 Acidobacteriaceae bacterium
GCAGGTCGAACTTTGGCCCCAGTTCTTTCTGAGCGCGCGTGCGCAGCTCGCGAAACTTCAGCTGACCGATCTTGTAAGACAGGCAGTGCCCGGGCCACGCAATGTAGCGGTCTGTCTCCGCCTGGATGTTGGGCTCGTCTTCGTTCGAATTCTCGCGGAAGAACTGGATCACCTGGTCCCGCGTCCAGCTCTGCGAGTGGATCCCCGTATCCACCACCAGGCGCACTGCGCGGAACAGCTCGCTCGAAAGGCGCCCATAGTCGTACCCGGGCTCCTGATAGAAGCCGATGCTTTTACCGAGTTCCTCGGCGTACAGGCCCCAACCCTCGGTGTAAGCGTTGACGCTCAGGCCATCTTCGCCGTGCAGCCGGAACTTGGGCAGACCCTTGAGCTGTTGCTGGATGGAGCGTTGCATGTGGTGACCGGGGATGCCCTCGTGATAGGCAAGCGCCTCATCGTCAATCAGGGTGCGGTGCTCGAAGTCCGAAGTCGCCACCGAGACCCGGCCCGGGCGGCTGCAGTCGGGCGTGCCGGTCTGGTAGTGGGTCGACGCGCCGGTCTGGTACGACGGAATAGCTTCCACCGTCACCGGACAAACTGGCAGCACCGTGAACAGCTCAGGCAGCTTCGGCCGCATCCCGTCGATGAAGTGACGGACCACCTCCACGATCTGTTCGGAGGAAGTAGGGATGAACTTCGGATCTTTGCGCAGCGCCTCCTGGAAGCTGAGGAGGTCCTTGTAGCCCGCGCGATGCGCAACGTCAGTCATCTCCGCGCGGATGCGTTTGATCTCGTCGAGCCCAAGCTGGTGAATCTCCGCCGGCGTCATGTTCGTCGTCGTCATCTCGCGCACCGCAACCTCATAGCGATGCTTGCCATCCGGCAGCGAGTCCACGCCGATCTTCACCCGGCCATGCGGCGCATATTCCTTGCTCATGAACGCGGCAAACTGGAGATACGCCGGAGACACCTCGGTGTCGACTGCCTGCTGAATCTCATGCGTAATGCGCTGGCGATCTGCGTCGGAAAACGATGCCGGCATCTTCGCGATCACACGCAGGAAGGGCTTCGAGCTGGCGACATCGTTCGCCTGCACCGCGACCTTCTCCGCGATATACCCGGGCTCGGTCAATTGATCGCGAATGCCGAGCCGCAGCAGGTTCTCATTCTCCCGCAGCACGCGGGGAATCTGGTGCAGCCGCGCGATGTAATCGTCGTAGTGCTTCACCGTGTCGAGCGGGACCGCATTCGGAAGATCGGCGAGCCCCGTATGGATGCCGTTCTGCTGATTGACGCTCATCTCCCAATTCTTCAGGCCGTAGTCTTCGATCTGCTGGCGCAGTCCGCGCTCCATCAAGGTATGCGAGAGCTGGTCCTGATCGGAAAGTCCTGTGGGATCGATCGCGGTAAGCCGGGCGAGAAACCGCTTCTGTTCCTCGCTCACCGCAGCCAGATGAGCCACGGTGTAGTCGCCCAGACGGTCGTTATACCGATAGTCGCCCAGGGCGGTGGCGCGCTGCGGATTGTTGCGCAGGACGGTCTGGTAGATCTCTTCGAACAGCGCGTTCTGCGTCGCCAGACGCGTGTCGAGCGAAGACTGCGCAGACAAAGGAACCGCCGCGCACACGGCGAGAGCACAGAACAGGATGGCTTGGCGCATGGCGCAGTCTAAGCCGCACCGCCCAATTCAGCAACTTATCTATCGCCAATAGGCCCCGCCGGAAGAAACGCCATCGAGCCCCGGCGGACAGCTCACGCTCCCTGCCTCACCCGGCAACTCCGCCGTCATTGGCGTGTATCGTTGTCGAAACCGATTGAATTAGGAACGGTGGCAGGGTGGCCCACTCATCATTTTGGGTGCCCCATTCATGCGCATGCGCATGAGTGGGGATA
>JAICMT010000309.1 GCA_025929125.1 Acidobacteriaceae bacterium
GCTGAGATTAGACGTTTGCTGCTCCAGAATGCGGAGCAGGTCGGCAACGGTTGCGCCCTGACCCAGCTGGAGTTGGACGGTTGCCGTCCCGAGCAGGTCTTTGAGGACACCGAAGGCGAGGATCTTTACCTGCATTCGGTCAGAATAAATGCTGCTCCCTCCCGGGTCTGCTCCCCGGCTATGCCAGGTCCTTCGGTCCCTCGCCGACCGGGTCCACTGGCTCATCTGCCTTGGCCGCCGCCAGAAGGCCATGAAGATCGAGTGCGCGCGTGTACATCCCCAGCTTTCCATCGGGAGTTACGGGCCACTGTTCCCGGGGGCGATCCCAGTAGAGCTCGACTCCATTACCGTCCGGATCTCTCAGATACAACGCCTCGCTGACGCCATGGTCGGCGGCTCCGTCCAACTGGATGCCACGGTCCAGAAGCGTACGCAGGGCTCTGCCCAGATCGGGGCGCGCGGGGTACAGGATTGCGAGGTGGTAGAGGCCGGTAGTCCCGGGCGACGGCTGCCCTCCCCCTCGGCTCTCCCAGGTATTCAGACCAATGTGGTGGTGGTAGCCGCCCGCGGAGATAAAGGCAGCCGAGTCGCCGAGCCGCTGCATCAGCTCGAATCCAAGAACACCGCAGTAAAAGTTCAGCGCCCGTTCGAGATCGGCCACCTTCAGGTGGACGTGCCCGATACGCGTTCCTGCGGGGATCTTCATCATCGGTTGGACTACGCCGCCGCCCGGAAGGTTCCTGTCACTTACAGGATTTCTCCGGCGAGAAGGTCCTTCAGGGTCTCGCGGCGGCGGATGAGGCGGGCCTTATCGCCTTCCACCAGTACTTCCGCCGGACGCGTCCGCGTGTTGTAGTTCGAGCTTTGCGCCATGCCGTAAGCGCCTGCGTCGAGCAGGGCCAGCAGATCGCCCGGGGCCGACCGCTGCATCTCCCGGTCGCGGGCAAAGAAGTCTCCCGACTCGCATACCGGGCCTACTACGTCGACGACTGCCTGCGACTTGCCGCGCCGCACCACCGGGAGAATCTCGTGGTGAGCCTGGTACAAGGCCGGCCGAATCAGGTCGTTCATCGCGGCGTCCGTGATCACGAAGGTCTTGGCGCCGTTCTGTTTGACGAAGAGCACGCGCGTGAGCAGCGCACCGGCCTGCGCGACAACAAACCGTCCTGGCTCGAGCAACAGATGCGCATCCAGCCCGGCGGTAGCCCGAAGCACGGCCGCGGAGTAATCGCGCACCTTCTTGGCCGCATCGAAATGCGGACGGTCCAGCCGGTCGTTGTAGTCGATGCCGAGACCTCCGCCTGCATCCAGGTAATGGATGGAGTGTCCGTCCCGGCGCAGTTCGAGGACCAGATCAGCGACGCGTTTGACCGCAGCAGCAAACGGGTCCACCGTGCGAATCTGCGAGCCGATGTGAACGCTGACTCCTGCGGGTTCGAGCCATTTCGATTTGGCAGCCTTTCGGTAGATCGCCCGCGCCAGTCCAATGTCGATTCCGAATTTGTGCTCTCGCAGACCGGTTGAGATGTACGGATGCGTGTCTGCGAAGACGTCTGGATTGACGCGCAGCGCAAAGCGGGCGCGAACGCCGGCGGCTTCGGCCCGCCGTGCAAGCAGCTCCAGCTCCGCCTCCGACTCCACGTTGAACAGCAGAATGCCGGCCTTGAGCGCAGCATCGATCTCCCAGACCTGCTTGCCGGCGCCGGAAAACACGACCCGCTTCAGCGCAGCTTTATCGGCTCTGCGCACGCGCTCCAGCTCGCCGCCGGAGACAATATCGAATCCCGCTCCCGATTGGGCCAGTAATCGCAGAATGGCAAGCGAAGAGTTCGACTTTACGGCGAAACAGACGGTCGAGGCGGGGGAGGAAAATGCCTCCTGGAAGAGCTGCAGCCGCTCGCGGATCTGACGCGCAGAATAAACGTACAAAGGAGTTCCGTGCTCCCGGGCGAGATCCTCGAGCGATACACCATCACAGCAGAGCCGGCCTTTGCGATACAGGAATGGGCGTGCGGCAACCTGCGGAGTTATAGAAGACCTGCGAGCAGGATCGGTCAAATCGCGGTTCCCGAGGTGTTCTGCGGCAGGATGTAAGGCTCTTCCGGAATGACGATCCAGGCGACCAGGTACACGATCAGGCCGACGCCGGTAAACACAATGAGCAGCGCACAGATCACCCGGACAAGCGACAGGTCCCAGCCGTAATGCAGCGCCAGACCGGCGCAGATGCCGGCGACGATGCGGTTGTGCCTGGGACGGGTGAGCTGACCGCGAAGCATGGAAGGAGGCGGCGCCTGAAAGTTCATGGGCTGAGTTGCCGTCCCGCAGACTGGGCAGAAACGAGCGGTCTCATCCAGCGGCTTTCCGCAATGTGGGCAGTACATGGGAACGACCTCCGGGGAGTTAATTGTTACATATCCCCTGCCTGAGATACGCAGATTGCGGCTAGGCGGTTCCCGCTGCGACGCACTCCAGGCGAGGTGCGGCTACCGGCTCTTGTAGGGGTTCTGCATCAGCTTACGCGCTAGATCGGCCTGCGACTGGTCGCCACCTGGAGCCGCGGCCTTGGCATAGAGTTCCCGGGCCTTCTCACGCTCGTGCAGCAGATCGAACATCTCGCCTGCATTGAGATACGCACGCTTCTGCATCCAATCGCTGCATTTCGGCTGCTCGGCCGCTTTCAGGTAGTTCTGGGCAGCGTCTTCGATGTCGTTCTGGCCCCGCTGGGTATCAGCCAGGCCGAACAACGCGAGTTGAAGCCGCGGATCAATGAAGTATCCAAGACGCGCGCCATCCGCCAGCACATGCCGGTAGAGCACAATCGCCGCGGGGCCCTGACCTTCGTCCTTGGTGAGGTTGGCCTCTTCCAGCCGGAACAGATAGTTGCGCGGATACTCCTCTGCCAGACCGCGCTGGACGGCGAGCGCCTCCGGATAGCGGCCATCGTGGCGCAGAAACAGTGAGAGCACCGTTCGCGATTCCACTGAGGTAATGGTGCCGTGGGCAGCGCAGTCGCGCAGCAGTGCGAGTCCCCGTTCCTTGTTGCCGCCGGCCCCGAAGACGCCGACCAGGATGCGGACCAGCCGGGGCAGGCTGCCGGCGGCGAATTGCTGAATACCAACGGCCATTTTGGCATCGGTATAGAGCGGATCGATCCGCAGCGCCTGCTCAGAATCGGTCCGTGCGGCGAGGCCCTGACGCGCAGCTGCGAGGAAGCTATGGTCCACCAGCGTGATGAACGCTGCATGGATGCCGCGGAGATAGCCTCGGGCGAACCACGCATCCGCATCCGCAGCATTGGCCTTGATCTGGCCGTCCGCGATCTCGA
>JAICMT010000404.1 GCA_025929125.1 Acidobacteriaceae bacterium
ACCGCATGGGATATCTGACCAGCCTCTTCTATCCTTGGGGCCTGCTACTGCAGGTGGCGGCGATCCTGCATTTCATTAAGCGCCGCCCGGATACTTATTGGCTCTTCATCATCCTGTTGCTTGGACCGATCGGGGCAGCGGTCTATCTGGTGGCAGAGGTTGTTCCAGATGCCCCGCTGCTGCGCCAATCCTGGAAGGTGTTTCCACGCAGGAAGCGCATTCGCGAACTGGAGGCGCTGGTCCAGGCTAATCCTTCGCCCGGGAACTTCGAAGAGCTCGGCGATCTGGCCTTGGAAGACGGGAAATTTGAGAAGGCGCGGGCTGCGTTCGACCGCTCGATTGCCGTGCGCGGCGACTCGCTGGACGCTTACTATCGCCGGGGCATCTGCGCTCTGGAAATGGGCGATGTTGCAGCCGCGATTCCCGATCTGGAGCTTGTCGTGGGTAAGGATCCGGGATACGACTTCTACCGCGCAGGCGGCCTGCTGGCGCATGCGTATGCGCTGACCGGTCAGCCGGAGCGGGCGGAAGAGCTCTTTCGGCAGGTGACGGCAAGGTCCGTTCTGTCCGAAACCTACCTCCACTTCGCCGAGCTACTTGCCTGCGAAGGTAAGGCCGCCGAAGCGCGCGAGTGGGCGCAGAAAGTGGTGGATAAGAAGATCGCCATGCCCGGATATCTGAAGCGCAGAGAGCGACCATGGTTCCGCAGCGCAAATAAGCTGCTGAAGCGTGTTCCCGCCCCGGCCTCCGGCGACTGAAGTTCGTCTACCTGCGCACAGCTTTTTTGACAGCCTTCGTCGCAGCTGACTTCGCCGGTAGCCGGTGAGGAATGGAAGCCTTCTTCGGCCTCGGAGCAGGTTCCTGGACCTCGGGCGGCTGCGCGTTCTCCGACTGCTGCTTGAGCGCATGCAGCACGACGCGAAACATTTCTTCTTCGGGAGCAGGTTTACCGGTGAAGATCTCAAACTGGCGCGCACCCTGCTGGATAAACATCTCGATTCCAGTGATGAAGGGGATGCCCTGCTTGCGCGCCTGATGAATCAGCGGCGTCTCCAGGGGGTTATAAACGAGATCGAAGACCAGCTTCGCGTTGATCTCGCCGTCGAGGATTGTGCCGGCCTTGTTCCCGGCCATGCCAACCGGTGTCGCGTTCACGATGACATCGAACGAGGTTTTTGCCAGGGAATCTCTCCTGCAAGTCTTGGCTCCTGCCTGGCGAGCGAGTTTCTGCGCCGTCTCCGGCGTACGGTTCAGAATGAAGACTTCGGCTCCGCGATCTTTGAGCCCGAAAACGGCAGCCCGCGCGGCACCTCCTGCACCCAGCACCAGCACCTTGGCTCCGCGAATCTGCATGCGCTTCTCGAGCGGCCCGACAATGCCCTGAACGTCGGTGTTGAAGCCGTAGAGCTTGCCGTCGAGCAGGCGAATGGTATTCACGGCACCAATCTTGGCCGAGAGCGGATCGGTCTGCTCCAGGTGCGCGATGATGTCCTGCTTCAACGGCATGGTGATGGAGACGCCCTGAATAGGAATTTCATGCACCAGCTTCAGCAAGTCGTTCAGACGGGTGGTCTGCAAGGCAAGATAAACCGCATTCACCGTCTCGCGGCGGAATGCCGTATTCATCATGATGGGCGACAGAGAAGACTTGATAGGATTGCCGGCGACGCCGTACACCTTCGTCGCGGCATCCACTTGGTCGATGCGATAGGTCTCGATCAGGGTCCGGGCAGCAATCTGGCCCGGCGCGGTCTCCTCACCCTGAGTCGCCGCGGCAAACGTAAACGCCGACCCGGCCCGAACTCCCAGCACTCGCGAGATCACACCGGCATCGCCCATGCAGAAGCCGATGATATTGGTGTGATCGCTCATGCGCTCGAGGAACCGGATGAGGGTCACGTTATCCACCAGGGCCTTGGCCGTGGGCACCATCTTTACGAATTCGGGAGTGAAGCGCTCAATGCGCTGGTAGACGGCGTCCAGGTCTTTGGTTTGGGAGTAGTCGTGATAGCTGATGATCAGCGCGATGCCGGTATCTCGAAGCCGCTGCAACTCACTCTTTTTCAGCGCTTCGGCGGCCTCCAGTTCCAGATCCACCAGGTGAAAGCCCGTCTCAGCAGCTTTGCACAGGACCTCCAACTCGGCAGAGGTGGATCCCTGGAATCGGCCTCCATTTTCCTTGCGACGGCAGGTGGCGATCGCAGTCACCGCCGTATTGTCGTGAAAGAACTGCTTGAGCTTGGGTAAGGCCGCCAAGGGTTTTTCCAGGTAATCCAGCCGGAACTCGATAAAGGGGTTCTCTTTCAATACGGCGGAGGCCTTTTCGACCATCTCGGAGACGGTTGAGCCGATGATGGCAACGCAAATCTTGGACAGCCGGGAGCGGAGCAACTGAGGAGCTATGGTGGGCACGTTCGATCTCATGGGCGCAATCGCGTATCTTACAGAGCAGCCGGTTTGGATGCAAATGCGCCGGACATTTCCGGCAACTGCCAGTTTTATCAGATGGATCAGGCATGCTGCGCGACTCGCCCGTCCGGATAGAAAGTAGACGCCCAGAACCGTAGAAAGGTCGCTTACCTGCGGCCGATAATCGCCGAGTGTAGTGGTGATGTGATTGAATTCAG
>JAICMT010000085.1 GCA_025929125.1 Acidobacteriaceae bacterium
AATGCCGGGTTGCTGTTCAGGTAGAAGGCCGGTCCCGCAGTGCTGTCCGCAAACGAGATTGGCGTGCTGAAGCCGGTCTGACCGGTTCCGGTACCCGCACCTGCGGCTCCCCCGGTAGCTCCTCCGTGAGAGAAGGTCAGGCTGTATCCGCCACGGAATACAGTCTTCTCATTTGCAGCGTATGCGAAACCAACCCGAGGCTCGAAGTTTTTCCAGTAGGTGTGTACCGGGGTCGTGCATTGGCAGCTCAGGCCAACACCGCGATGACCGGCGAACTGCAGCGCACCTGGGTTTCCGGTGATCGGATTGGTAAGGTCCGGGTTCAGGAACGACCACCGGTCCAGCGCCTCATGGTATGGCGGGATATAGTCCCAGCGAAGTCCGGCATTGATGGTGAGCTTTGGGGTGAATTTGAAGTCGTCCTGGAAATAGACAGCCATGGGACGGAAGCGCCCGCCTACGACGCTGAATGGCTGCTGGGTTGTTCCAGAACTGGAGACAGCGCCGATCAAAAAGCTCGCATAGGAGTAGCCGGTATTGGCCGCGTATGAGGTTCCGCTGAGATTCGCCGTCTCATTGGTGCTGAAGGCCAGGCTGGTCGGCGTTGAAGGTCCGTCGGCGCTGTCGGCGTTGTTCTCCAACCACTGGATCTGGCCGCCGAAGTTCATCGAGTGCTTTCCCTTGAGCAGAGCGAGATTGTCGAGAACCTCATACGTAAGGGCACGGCTCGTTACGGTGGGTGTATTGCCAACCCAGGAGGTCGGAGCGTTTGTTCCGGCGAATGAGAGGTTGGCCGCATTCGTTGACGCTTGCCCGGCGGGCAGGCCGGTAATGCCGGAGGCGGCCAGGCCGTACAGTCCTGGATTGAGGCTACCGGTAATGTTCTGGACCGGAGGGCCACCGAAGTAGATGTAACCGTATCGCGCCTGGTTCACGAGATGTGGCGTGATCTGATACGTGTGCTGGAGGTCGGATACTTTGCCGGCAATCGTGGAGAGTGTGGTTGTGATGTAGGGAACTACCGCTACGCCTGGAGAGGCTGTGCCGGTGTAGGGCACCGCGAGACGGTTGCCTTGATTGTAGGCGCCCGAGAGCGTCTGCTTGGAGGAGATGGTGTAGTCGATCCGAACGGACACTAGCCAATTATCGAATCCTGACGGAACGCCGCTGGAAAAGTTGTTGGTGAGCTTTGTATTGTCCAGCGGAGCCGGCAGGAACTTGGCCATGTATTGCGTGATCGGCGATATCTGGCTGGCCGGAATGATGTTCGTTGCAAGCGCTGTATTCACTGCGCCCGTGGGTGTCTGGCCATAGGGATAGCGGCAGCTCGTGTGATTGTTTGCCGTGCAGGCAGCCTGGGTCGTCGGATCGAACAGAATGTATCCAGGACCTCCTTTTTTGGTCAGCAGTTCGGTGAAGTCGCCGGTACGCATCTTCAAAGTGGGAACGGTGCTGGAGGTGTAGTTCGCTCCTAGGCGCGAACGGAACTTGTCAAAGGTCGTGAAGAAGAACAGCTTGTCATGACCATTCAGCAGAAAGGGAATTCGCACCGGACCGCCCACTGCATACCCGATTTCGAGCTGATGTTCTGGAGGCTTCGGTCCGGGAACGGTGGTCAGCACACCATTGACCACTTGGGGTACGACGTTGGGGCCGCCGGGCTTGGAGGAGAAGCTCCAGGCATCGAAGATCGTGTTTCGGACATAGGCGAAGACGGACCCGTGGTACTGGTTTCCCCCCGCTTTGAGGTTGTAGTTTTCCAGCCCGGCGCCCTGGTACTGCGCCGAGTAGCCGCTGGTGACTACCTTAATCTGGTCAATGGCCTCGAGCGGGACGATGTTGAACACCGGCCGATTATCACCCTGCTGATTTGCGGTCGTCAGCGGCAGTCCGTCTACGTAGAGTTCACCGACGCGCTGGCCGGTTCCACCGATGATCGAGGAGCGTCCGCCGGGATTCACTTGGGCGCCGGGAAGCAGGTTGGAGAATTGCGTGATATCGCGCTGCTGGGAGCCTGACATCAGCAGAGGAAGCGCCGCATATGTGCTGTTCTCGATGGTGCCGCCCAGAACTGCGCTCGTAGTATCCAGCGCAGGCGGCGCCGAGGTCACCGTCACGGTTTCAGTCTGGCTTCCTGGTTGCAGCGTAACGTTGAGGCCAACGTTGGCAAGCGCGTCCACCACGACGTTGTCCTGCTTGAAACTAGTGAAGCCGGTGTTGGTTACGGTAACCGAATAGGTTCCAGGCAGTAGGGGGCTGATGGTGTAAACGCCGCTCGCGGAGGCCCGCCGGGTTGTGGTCACGCCGGTTGCGGTGTTCAGAGCGCTGACCGTTGCATCCGGAACAACTGCGCCAGAGCTATCGCTAATGGTTCCGCTGATAGCTCCGCCGCCGGATTGGGCCCTAGCCGGGAGGGTCGGCCATCCGAGCAGGATAAGAAGCAGCGATGCGAGCGGAAGGAGCTGGCGGATGATGCCCGGCTTGCCGGGAAAGAGGAGGGGCGATGCACTGGCGTGATGCGTCATGGAAAGGGAACTCCTGGTGCGATGTGTCGTATCGGCCAACGTCGGACGGAGCTGCTGCCGCACTGCCTTTACAGGAACCCAGCGGGGCAGCCGGTCGGTCTGGTTGTGTCATGCCCGGGCATTCTAACGGCCTGAATTCGCCATTGTCATTGAGAAAATTGCGATAGAGAAACATTTTCTCTTTCGAAGGATACTCGAATAGGGCCGTTTGGGGGCCCTTTCTGTAGCCTGACTTCCGGCGAACTTTCTGGGGAAAGCTATTCTTCGCGAAGCACTTCCAGCGGCTTCTGCCCTAGTACGCGATGGCTGGCGGCCCACCCGGTGACGACCGTGAGCAGGATTGCGAGCAGCAGCGCCAGAAGGTTCAAGCCCCAGTGGGGGTTGTACGAAATACGCATCTGGTGGAGCAGTGTCTGGGAGACTGCATTCGCGAAAAGGATGCCGACAGTCCCGGCCACCAGCCCCAGGACGGCAAATTCGATGGAGAAGATGGTTGCAATCCGGGGGCGGGTGCCGCCCAGGGTCTTCAGCACTACGACCTCGCGAATGCGCCGGTAGCGGGTTCCCGCAATAGAAGAAGCGAGGATCACAATTCCAGCAAAGATTGAAAATCCGGCAAGAAACTGGATCACATAGGTGATCTGCAACACTACGGCGCGGACGGTCTCAAGCGCCTGAGCGACGTTGATAACCGTGATCGTCGGATAGCCCTGATACAGCGCACGCTCCAACTGGCTGACTCGCGCAGGGTCCACGTGGACGGCTCCGTACCAGATTGCAGGCTGGCTGGCGAGCACAGGCGGCGGCAGGATGAAATCGGCCCGTGAGGAGGCATGTTGACCATCGGAGTGATACAGGGCCACAACTTTGGATTCGATGTCCGCGGTGCCAACGCCGAAGGTGATCGAGGAGCCAGGCTTTAGGTTAAGGCGGCTTGCCGTGCGCTCGTCTATTGCCACCTGAGGCTCGTCGGCGCCCGGGTTCCACCAGTTGCCATCAACCACTTTGGTGCCGGGTGGGAGCGCGTCGAACCAGGTCAGATTGATAGAACGCAGTCGGCGTAACGGGAAGTTTTGGATCTTGAGCCCGGCCGCCGGCGTGCCGTTGATGGCGTCGATGCGTGCGGTCACCACGGGCAGCATCTCGGGTGGGGTGCTGACGCCCGGTTCAGACGCGAGCAGCTTGCGGACTCCATCGATCTCATCGCGCGCGATGTCGATGAGATAGATATTCGGCAGCTTTCCCCCGGAACTCAGGTGTAGTTCATTGACGATCCCGCGCTGCATGAGGAATACGGTCATGATCTGCATGATTCCCAGGCCGAGTGCCGCAAGCAGCGCTGCGGAGGGGTTGCCCGGCCGGTAGAGATTGGCAAGCCCATGTCGCACTGGAGACGGCAGGTGCAGCCGGGTACGGTTGAGGAAAAATCTGAGTCCCCAGAGTACGGCGGCGGACGCGGCAAGCAATACCACAAGCACGATCACCAGTCCGACTGAGAAGACGCGGCCGATCTCACCTGAATCTGACAGTGTGGTCGCGATTGCTGCGAGTCCACCCAGGATGAGAAGAAACGACCCTACCTGTACTGGATTTTTGCGTGTACGGGTCCAGAGCCAAGGTCCGAACGCTGCGCCCCCCAGTAGAACGATGGCTTCGAGCGTGAGTTCAAGTGGGTGGCCACGCCAGTGGCGTCGTGCCACAACGATGCTGGCCACGGTAGCTATAAGTGCTAAAACCACCCACGGTACTCGCCGCAGGACCTGCCGCCAGAGCGGAGTGGAGCCCTCGGAGCTGTCGGACTCAGTGGCGCGGCGGAGGATGAGGATCGGCCGGATCGCTCGAATGTCGAGCAGCGGCGGCAACGTGAAAAGGAGCGTGATGACGATGCCTGCGCCGAGCCCGATCAGAATCGGGCGCAGCTGAATATGGAACTCCACCGGGATCGTAACCAATTTTCCGAGCACGTAAGGGAAGGCAAGCTGCACACCGGCTCCGCCGAGTACTCCAAGAAAACCGCCGGCAACGCCGAGCAGCAGTGTCTGCAGCAGATAGATCTTCATCACCTGCGACGAGCGCGCGCCCAGGGATTTCATTATGGCGATCGTATCCAGCCGCTGCTGCAGATGTGCGCGCATGGCCATCGCTACGCCCAGCGCTCCAAGCACAAGCGCGACCAGGCTCATCAGAGAGAGAATGCCGGTTGCATGATCGAGGCCTTCGGTAACGGCAGGATTCGTCTCCCGGTAATCGGCGATCTGGGCCTCAGGCAACAGATTCTGCAATTGCTCTTTGAGAGCCGCAACCCTCTGGTCCGAGGCGGGACGGCCCGGTACGGGTGGCGCAAGCCGAAAGAGGAAGCGCTGGGTCGCGCGGCTGCCGGGCATGGTAAGTCCGGCGGCCTGGAAAGCCTCGCGCGAGATGAGGACACGCGGGCCTGCGGAGAAGCCTCCGGAGAGACGATCGGGTTCATCCGTGATCGTAGAGCTGATGCGGAAGGACGAGCGACCCAGCTTGATCGAATCGCCAACCCGCACGTTGAGACGGAACAGCAGGTCGTCACCGACAGCGATCGATTGCCGATCGAGTGCCTGGTTCAGCGGGATGGCCGGCGCCAAGCCGACTCTTCCGTAGAAAGGGTAGGAGCCGGGATCGACCGCTTTGAGTGAGACCAGGACCGGGTCGGGCGAGGAGGGCGCAGATGCCATGGCCAGCATCTCGGTGACGGTGGTGGTTCGAACGCCATCAGCTGCCAGCACGTCTAGCGCCTGCTGCTCGGAGGCTGTGGGCTGTCTGAAAGTGCGGGCGGAGACATCCGCCGCCATGATGGAACGAGCCCGCAGCAGCAGTGTTGTGCGAAAGGCGGAAGAGAATCCTCGAACGCCGGTCAGCGCCGCGACGCCGATCCCGATTGAGAGGAGAACGAACAGAAATCGGCCGCGCGAAGCGCGCATCTCGCGTGCGGCGATGCGCGCAGCCGATGTCCAAGTGAGGGAACTGGCCATGGCTATGCCTTTGCCATGGAAGCGCCCAGGTTTTCAGGCGTACCCGCGTTGCGCTCGTCGGAAACAATAAGGCCATCGCGCAGCACGATGCGGCGGGTCGCATAGGCAGCCAGCGTGGCATCATGTGTCACGAGCACCAGCGTTGTTCCCTCGCGGCGGTTCAGGTCTAGAAGAAGTTCCAGCACATGGGCACCATTGGTGCTGTCGAGATTGCCCGTCGGTTCGTCGGCAAGCACAATCGGTGGCCGCAGTACGAAGGCGCGGGCGAGCGCCACCCGTTGTTGCTCGCCACCGGAGAGCTGAACCGGATAGTGATCCATGCGGTCCGCGAGGCCTACCGAAGTCAGAAGACTGCGTGCCCGGCCCAGCCCGTCGCTCCCGCCGACGTTGAGTTCGTAGGGAAGAAGAACGTTTTCAAGCGCGGTAAGCGTCGGAATGAGCTGGTAGGACTGAAAGACGAACCCGATGGTTCGCCCGCGGACCTGAGCCAGAGCATCCTCCGGCAGATAGCTGATGGCAGTCCCGTTCAGCGAGACGTTCCCGGAAGTGGGCGTATCGAGTCCGGCGAGCAGGCCGAGCAACGTGGATTTGCCGCTTCCGGAAGCGCCCATGATTGCAACAAATTCCCCGCGCGGGACGGAGAAGTCGATGCCTCGCAGGATCTCGACGGTGCGGGTGCCATTGCGGATGGACTTGTGTAGGTCCTGGACAACAAGAACGGGCTCGGAGGATACGGAATCAGTCAAGATCTTCGGGCTCCACGTGTGTTTGCGCCATGGCAGCAGAGGCTCGCTGCGTTTGATACGTTTGGTGAGTGGGTAAAGTTCAAGTTGGCTTAATCATAGCGGCCGTGCTGGCATCAGTGATCTTTCCAGGTCAAACCGAGGAAACTGCAGTCGCGCAGCACTCCCGGAGAGCCATCTCAAAATCCGGGCGGCCAGCCCAGGACACTCGTATCGTCCTGGTCTGTTTTGGGGACAGTCTGACAGCCGGCTATGGCGCGGAGCCGGGACATAGTTACCCGGATTATCTGCAAAAGGACCTGGATCAACTGCACCTCCGTTATCGCGTGGTGAATGAGGGGGTAAGCGGGAATACAACGAAGGACGGTGTCAGCCGCCTGAACCAGGTACTCGCCCTGAAGCCCGCGATCGTAGTGGTGGAGTTTGGAGGAAACGACGGCTTGCGTGGCCTGCCC
>JAICMT010000382.1 GCA_025929125.1 Acidobacteriaceae bacterium
GCGACCCAGGAGGTCACTTTCAGGGACAGCAAAGGGAGGAATCAATCATGGCCACGAGCCAATTGGATACAACGCTCAGCGCGGGAGCAGCCGTCGTCGTGCGATCCGGTCAGGGGCAAACCGTCAGGTGGGGGCAAGGAGGGAAGGTCCGCATTATCGCCGGAGCCAGTTCCACCGACATGTGCTTCAGCGTGGTTGAGGTAACGGACGCGCCGGGAGTCGGCGCTCCGCTTCACGTGCACCACGGCGAGGCGGAAGCGTTCTACATTCTGGAAGGGACGATCGAATTGACCTGCGGCACGGAAGTGGTCGTCGGGCATGCGGGCGACTTCCTGTATGCGCCCAAGGACGTGCCACACAAGTACCTGGTCGTCGGCGACAAGCCGGCTCGCGTACTGCTGTTGTTCTCCCGGCCGGGATTCGAGATGTTCTTCGCCGAGGGTGGCGCTCCGCTCGATCAGGCGCCTGCGGGCCCGCCGGATGCAGATGCCTTTCGACGTCTGGTGGAGAAGTACGACATGGACCTGCTTGAGTCGGCGCCCTGCCATTGACGGGGACGGCGGCCTCGGTGTCCTATCTCGAGTTCGGGTCGGTCGTGTGTACGAAAGGCCCGAACTCCTGCTTGGAGCCGCCGCGCAGCGCCGCTTCGACGATCCGGTCTGTCGCGCGGACAATGCCGGCCAGCTCGGCGCGTGAGTGGACGTTCAACTTTTCATAGATGTTCACCAGATGCGTCGACACGGTACGTTCGCTGATGCAGAGCCGGTGCGCGATCTCGCGGTTGGGAAAACCGTGGACAACGTAGCTGACAATCTCCCGCTCGCGATCGCAGAGCTTCTCGTCAAGGACGGTTTTCACCCGTCCCTCGGGAATCAGGTGGGCGATACGGGCCCAATAGTTTTCGTTCTCCCGCCTCACCAGCGCGCGGAGCTCGTCAGACCCATGCTGATCGACCAGGTCGATATCGTGGAACTTCCGCGCATGTTCCACAGCCATGGCCATGAGGGTGTCCTCGTCTGCAGCCGTGAAGACTTCTCCGCAGGGCGGGCAGGTGAGCCGCAGCTTGGCTCTCTGATGTTCTTCGGGCATGCCGGAGCTCTCCCGGTAATTCCGCCGCAGTTGCTTAGTGCGGAATTGCGCAATCCCATTGTAAAAGACGAGACAAACGAACTTTCCCGCGACGGAACCGCGCCGCCGACGCAGCCCTGGAGGAACAAGCTGAACCTGAAGTCGAGCTACACCACGCTGGGCTTTGCCGGCATGCTTTCGGCCAGGGACAGCGCACCTACACGTCGCGTCACGCAGAACCCGGCGCAGTACTGCGTCGATTCCATGTGACCTTGAACCATCAGGCTATTGCGCGCTCGCGCCCGCGAGCGGGTTCGGCGGCCGGCTGACGGTTCTGAGGAACGGCCGCGGCACCGCCTGATACAGTTGCATCTCCACCTGATACTCGCGGGCAGCATCGTCGCGCTGGTGTTCGGCGGCATACGCTTGCGCGAGGACTTCATGAGCAGGAAGCGAAGTCGGATCGAGGCTCACCGCCTCCTTCGCCTCCGCGAGGGCATCGTCGGTCTTGCCGCTTTTCAGAAGGCTGCTGACCTGGATGAAGTGGCTGACGGCGGCGATCCTTTTCACGTCGAACGTGCCATCAAACTCCAGAATTTCTCCGCCAATCACCCGCGACGGCTCCATCGACGCAAACTGTTCGTACGGATCGAATCCCTCCGGCCCCCAGAAGGATCCCGCCGGCTCTTCCGAGCTGATGAAGATCGGCCCCTTAATCTGCTCCGGAATCTCGGGTTGCTTCCCAGGAAATATCGTCGAGAAAAACGTAGGCAGTATTTTGCACGGAATCCCGAAACTCGCCGGATGGGGCCACGCCGAGTAAGCCAGCCAGCAGTCGGTGATGTGCCGCCGCGTCAGGTCCGCTTTCAGCGCCTTCAACCCGCCTCCCCAGCCCACGTTGGAGTCGGCAAGCACGCGATAGGTCTTAGCCGGCCCTCCGAAAAATTCATTTGAGTAAGCCAGCTCGTTGGGGAATGCATGCAGTGAAGAGGCGATATGCAGCGCCAGCAGAATCGACACTGCCCACATCCATCCCCGCGACTGCCGCGCCAGGCTGATGGCTCCGGCTGCCGCCAGCAGAATCAGAAACGGCATCACCGGCATAATGTGCCGGATGCCGATATTGACCTTAGAGGTCAGCGCCGTCGCTAGAAAAATCACCGGCGGAATGGCGAGGAACAGAATCTCCCGCCGCCATTCGCGTCGCCACAGCGCCTTGCTGAACAGAACCAGCAGCAGCAGCGCCAGGAATCCGATCGTCATCTTGATCAGGAACGCCGACGGGAAATAGAACCATCGGCCCTGCGGATACATCTTGCCGAACAGATTCATTACGCGTCCGTCGCGGCTCAGGATGGTCACATCGGTCAGCCCGTAGAGATACGCCTCAGGCAGCAGATGATGCTTCTCCGCAAACCCAATGGCTTTCGCCTCGAGCGGATGATGCAAGCTCGCGAGAAAAGCTGCTGTTGGCGGCGTCATCGGCGCGCCTCCCGGCCTCGCCGCATAGCGGAAGCCATAGAAAGCCCACAGCATCGTGACCGCCACCACGACGATAGCTAGCAGCGAACCCGCCATGCGAACCGCAAGCCGTGTTCTGCCCCTGTCCGGCTGCGCGTCTGCGCCGTCGACGGGCCGATACAGCGCCACCTCGACCGCCGCGAGCAGAATCAGAATGGGAAAGATGATGATCGCGGAGTGTTTCGCCGTCAGCGCCAGACCCGCCGCAACCGCGGACACCGCAAGCCGCAAC
>JAICMT010000211.1 GCA_025929125.1 Acidobacteriaceae bacterium
CTCGCCCCCGGCCGCGCCCGCTTCGGCGAGCTGCTCGACCTCGCCGACCACCGCGTCCTCGACGAGGTCGTCGCCACCTTCTTCGCCGCGCCCCACAGCTACACCGGCGAGGACGTCGTCGAGATCGCCATGCACGGCTCGCCCGTGCTGCTTGAGCACGCCGTCCGCGCCTGCTGCTCCGCCGGTGCCCGCCTCGCCGAGCCCGGCGAGTTCACCCAGCGCGCATTCCTCAGCGGCTCCACCAGCCCAGCATGCCGCTCAGCAGGGTGTTGGATGGCGCAGGTGCGGGCTGCCGTTCGGATTCGAGCGCCTGCTTCGCCTCCTGCAGCGAAGCCTCGCGCCGGCTGACGAATACGCCGGGTTCGGCTGCGCTGGGTGCTCCGGGCTCCAATCCATCCGCCATGGCGCGCTTTTCCTCACGCTCTGCGGCCCGGCGAACCTTTCTTTCCTGCCAGCGATCGTGCAGTCGCCGCACCAGGCTGAAGTGCGACTCGATCCACACGCGCGCGGTCTGGAAGGTGAACGTGGTCGCCAGATACAGCGACACCGCCACCATCAGCAGCAGCACAATGGTGGCTCCGGGAAGGTTCAGATATTGCACCAGCAGGTCGGAGATCAGCCGCCCGCTCACACCTTCAATCGGCAGTGCATGCCGCCAGTAGAGCGTGTGCGGCAGCAGGCCCAGCAGTGCGGGCGCAAACAGCAGCCACAATCCGAGCCCGGTAAAGCGCGCGCTCGCCGAGCCTGCCGGCCGCTGCCTGATCCAGCAGATGCCGACCCGCGCCAGTACGATCGGCAGAAAGAACGCCGCAATCCCGATCATCTGCAGCAGCGCGTCGGCAATGTAGGCGCCCACCACACCGGTCCAGTTGCTGGCCCCCAGCGTCGCACGCAACTCGCTGCCGGGCGGAATGCCGCCCACCGTATTCAACGAGGGATCCGCCGGCGTATAGGTCGCCAGCGCCAGGAAGAGGAGGACAGCGCATACCGCAGCCACGAGACCCAGGATCTCGTTGAGCCGGCGGTTGCGCGTGGGTGTCGAGACCAGCCTGAGTGGTTTCATCGGGGTTCGCGGAGACCGGCCCGCGCTTGAGGCACACCTCAGGCGCAGCGCGAATACCTTCAGCCGGCATCACCAGAGCTGAATTGATTATCCGTCCCGCCAACAGCGGGCGGGGAAAAGACCCGCAGGGTGGACTCAGGATGCAAACCCATGTGTCGGCTGGGCATCTATCTCCTGAGTGCTGTTGGCCCTACGCCGGCGGCGCGAAAGATGGTGAGCCGGGGGCGCGGGATTTTCGCGATTTCTCCCGCTTGCCGCCGGCGCAGGAGAATCGCGCACCAGCCGGCGGACCCCAGCTCATCCATAACCTGCAGTATTAGGAGGGGTTCCGAGCAATGCCAACCACGACCGAAGGCAAAAACCAGGAGTTTGAGGCCGCACTGAAGGCTGTCATCCGTACGCTTGAAGATGGCCAGAAGGGCATGGCCCAGATTGGCGAGCAGATGAAGGACAAGAAGCTCAGGCGCTTCTTCCTGGCCGAGTCGCTCAAGCGCGCCAACTTCCGGGGCGAGCTCGAAAATGAGCTGCATCGCCATGGCATCGCTAATGTGGAGGAATCCGGCACCATGACCGGAGCGCTCTATCGCGCCTGGGCGGGACTGAAGGCCTCGCTCGGCGGCAGTGAACAGTCCCTGCTGGCAACCGCCGAAGAGGCGGACCAGGAGACCGTGGATGCCTATAAAGACGCTCTGGATCAGGACCTGCCCGTTCCCGTGCGGCAGTTGCTGGTGGAACAGCAGACCCAGATCCTCAGCGCGCGCGATTTCATCCGCGACTCGCGCACGGAGCTGAAGGCCGCCAGCTAGGTCGCGTAAACCTTTACCTGCTCTTGAAAATCGCTATTTGCTTTTGAAGGAAAAGCCCAGGCGGTTCGGGTCTTCATCAGGACGATGAAGGCTCGACCGCCGCTTGGGGTCCAGCGTCAGCGTCAGCGTCTGCTCTTTCTTATCGCGCAGCACCGTCACGGCGACCGGCTTGTTCTTGCCTGCCTTCAGCGCGTGCGCCCAGTCGTTCAGGTTGCACACGGAGCGGGACGCCGCCTTCACTACGACATCTCCGGCATGCATTCCCGCCTGCGCTGCGGGCGAGTTCGGCTCCACATTCCGCACCAGCAGCCCAACTCCGGCGGGCACTCCAAAGTAGTCCGCCAGCTGCGAGGTCATCTTCTCCAGCATCGCGCCCGTGTAGGCCGGTGCGTTCAGCACGTTCCCAAGAAAGCTCTTCGCGGCCCCATGCGACCCAAGGCCCGACTGTGCCAGGTCGGCTCCGTCGCCCCCGCCTTGGGAATCCGCCGGTGTCAGGCGCTCCCAAGCCAGCTTCTCCACCTCTTCGCGCGTGGACATCTGCGTGCTCAGCGTCATCTGCTGGCCCTCGCGGCTGATCAGCAGTTGCAGCGCGCGACCCGGCGGCAGCTCGTGCAGCATCCGCCGCACCTGGTCCCGCCCTTCGATCTGCGCACCGTTCATCTGCAGGATCACGTCGTGCTCGCGCAGGCCGCATTTGCCTGCCGGAGCATCGTGGTCCACCATCATGACCTCCGCCCCGCGCGTGTCGCGCAGCTTCAGCGGCGTCACCTGGTCGGCGGGGATGTCGCGGACGTCCACCCCCAGATAGCCCTGCCGCGCGGCTGCCCCACTCATGAAGAACTGCGCGCTGTCGGACGGATTCGCGGCCAGCGCCGGCCGGCCAGCAGCGGCAGCGGCCACCGTCAGCAGAACTAGCCCGAACTCAAGCGCCCTTCTCATCGTCCCCATGTCTCTTTCTCTCGCCCGCACCCGGCGTCGGTGCCATTTTAGAGCGCGGCCTGCAAATTCGGATCGCAATTGCGTGGCAGCCCGTCTACTGAATGTCTGCCGTACCCGCCAGCGCATGCGTGCTCACGTTGCGGATGTAGGGATTGTCGTCGCTGGTGGAAACCGTGCGCATCACCTGGCGCACGCTGGAGTCCGACTCCACCGGTTCCAGCATGCTGATCGCCCGCATCCGCACATCGGCATTCGCGTCATGCATCAGGGACTCCAGCAGCGCATCCCGGACCGCCTGGTCTTGCGCCACGTACGGTTGCAGCCCTTCCAGAGCCTTCATGCGCACGCCCGGATTCTTGTCATGCCGCAGGCTTGCCAGCAGACCCTTGCGGATGCCGTTCGTATCCGATCCATCCGTGCACGCATGGCCGGAGCGGCACTCGTTCGCCAGCAGCGCCACTGAGTCCGTGCGCACCGCATTGTTCGCCGCCGCCTTGGTTCCCAGCAGCAGCAGCTCCCGGATCTGCGGGTCGTCCAGCGAGCCCTGCACCGTCTCCGGCACCAGCCGGTTATAGGAGACCTGCACCTGCTCCGAGTTCGGCGTCTGCGTAATTCCGCTGATGTTGGCGATCACGCCGTTGGCGGTGTTCGTCATCACCACCGGCGAGGGCAGCCGCGGCTGGTGCGCAGCCTGATAGCGGGTCAGCGCCGTGCCGCCAATGAATCCAACGCCCACCAGCAGCGTCACCAGAGCGGGCGCGCTCTGAATGTGTCCCAGCCACCCATACAGACTGCTGCGCAGCCGGGTCATCAGCCCATGTGCGGGAATCTGGTCCAGCTCTTCATCCAGCCGCATCCGCGACTGCGCCAGCAGGTTGGGCGAAGGCTCAGCTACAGTCCGCATTGCCAGCGTTTCATGCATCGCCAGCAGCGCCTCCAGCTCCTTCCTGCAGGCCTCGCAATCCGCCAGATGTTGTTCGAGAGCGGCCAGCCGCTCATCCGGCAGCTCGCCATAAGTCACCAGGACGATATTTTCCTGTGCTACATCGCACTTCATTGCATTACCTCAACTAGCCTCGAAACGCAGCCTTACCGTGCTTGGAATCCTGCAACCACTCATCCAGCGAGCAGCAAACTGCCGTCTTGTATTTCGCCCTTTGCGGGTCTTCTCTTGCTCTTACCTCTGTCCCTGCCTTTGCTCTTGCCCTGTTGCTTGAACTTACTTCCCTTTCAACTCCGCCAGGTTCAGCCGCAACTTGCGCGTCGCCCGGAAGAGCGTATTCTTCGCCGTCTCCTCGGTCGTGCTCAGCATCTCTCCGATGGTGCGCAGCTTCAATCCCTGGTAATGCTTCAGCTCGAAAACCATCCGCTCCCGCGGCGTCAGCTTCGAGAGCGCCTCCCGGATCTGTTCGCCCATCCGCTTCCGGTCCAGCTCCCGCGCCGGGTTCGCCATGGCGCGCGTGTCGGAGAGGTTCGCCAGCAGGTCCATCTCCTCGCCGTGGGAATCCAGTACCGTCGAGGCATCCTCGCGGCGGCTCTTCCGCCGGCGCAGATGGTCCAGGCAAAGATTGGTCACAATC
>JAICMT010000412.1 GCA_025929125.1 Acidobacteriaceae bacterium
AGCCACACGGACTTCGCCCGGATCCAGGCGAAGCATCACCTCACCGAGGCTGACCAGGTCCCACCGGCACTCGCCGGGTTTGCGAATCGACAGGCTGTTGTTGTTTGCCATCCACGTTCCTTTAGTTTCGTCGTTGCGGCCAAATCCGGCTTCGGTTTGCTTATCGCAGATCTTTGATATTTACCGGGTCCATGTCCGAGTAGTCCTGGTTTTCGCCACCCATTCCCCAGCAGAACCCGTAGGCCTTGGTGCCGACTCCGGCATGGATGGACCAACCGGGAGACACCACCACCTGTCGGTCCGCCACGACGAGATGCCGGGTGGATTGCGGAGGACCCATGAGGTGAATGACACGCTGCTCGGGCTCCACGTCGAAGTAGAAGTAAACCTCGCTGCGGCGCATGTGAACATGCGGAGGCATAGTATTCCAGTTGCTTCCGGACTCCAGCAGCGTAAACCCCATTACCAGCTGAGAGCTCCGAATGCCCTCCATGTGAATTGCTTTATAGATCTTGCGCTTGTTGGAGGTTTCAAGCGATCCAAGCTCTACCGGCTTAATTTCTGCGAACCGAACCTTCTTCGTTGGGAACTCAGCATGTGCCGGATAGCTGAGCAGGTAGAAGGCCGCCGGATCAGCCGCGGACTTACTCAGGAATCTCACCTGCCTGCTTCCGCGGCCCACATAAAGAGTGTCCAACTTGTCGAGTTCATAGGAAGTGTCGTCGACGACGACGCTTCCTGGGCCGCCTACGTTGAATATTCCGAGCTCGCGCCGCTCCAGGAAATATTCCGCCCGAAGCTCCGGCTGAGTTTGAAGTTCCAGCGGCTTACCCAAAGGAACCGCGGAGCCAATCACAGCTCGATCCAAATCCACGTACGCGAGCTCGATGCTGCCGGGGGAAAATAGAGTCTCCAGCAGAAAGGTAGCGCGCAGCTCGTCGCTCGTCATCCGTGCGTAGCGCACCGGATCGGCCATCTGGAACAGCTTCATCCGTCTCCTTCGATTCGATCGCGCCGTCGATTTGCGCGCCACGACCCGCCCCAATTGTAGCGAACCCATAGACTACGCAGCTGAGCCGCTGGTCGCTGCCGCGCATCGGGGCTGCTACTGTATTTGTCATGCAGAACACGCCCAGCCTATTCCGGCTCGACGGGAAAATCGCACTCGTGACTGGGGCCGCCACGGGTATCGGAGCATCGATCGCGATTGGCCTGGCACAGGCCGGAGCCACGGTAGCCTGCCACGGCAACCGGCGCGCAGCCAGCGATACGGTCCAAATAATCGGCGGAGAGGCCTCAGGGTTCCAGGCGGATATGTCCTCTACTCAGGGTGCAAAGCAGCTCTTCGCGGAGGTGGTCGCAAAGTTCGGGCGCGTCGATATCCTGGTGAACAACGCCGGAATGATCCTCCGCGACAATGCAGAGAATTACTCTCTCGAATCCTGGCAGGAGGTTCTCCAGGTCAATCTAACGTCGGTGTTTCAGCTTTCGCAGCTTGCCGGGAGGGATATGATCCGGCGGGATGCCGCGGGCAAGATTGTGAACGTTGCTTCGCTTCTAAGCTTCCAAGGCGGCATCCGCGTTCCGGCCTATGCGGCCAGTAAAGGCGGAGTGACACAGCTGACCAAGGCGCTGGCGAACGAATGGGCGGCCAAGAACATCCAAGTCAATGCGATCGCGCCCGGCTACATCGCTACAACCAATACGGAGCCACTGCAGGCCGATGAAACGCGCAATCGGCAGATACTGGAACGCATTCCCGCCGGACGATGGGGACAGCCGGAGGAGGTCGCGGGAGCGGCACTGTTTTTGGCTTCGCCGGCCAGCAACTACGTCACCGGGCACGTTCTGGTAGTCGACGGCGGCTGGCTGGGCAGGTAACTAGCGGCTGAATCCGGTCGAAGAGCTGGTGGGATTGTTTCAACGGGCGATCCAGGTGTACAGTAACGCGCCAGTAGCGGCAAACATTATGCCCGTCGTCGTCCAGCCAATCACATTCAGCAAAAGCGTGTTCGTCTTATCGCGCATGACATCCCGGCGGCTGGTCATCAGCATGATTAGCGCCATCAGAGGTGGGGTCGAGAAGCCCTGCACGATACCGGCGAATACCAGGGCCTTCATGGGATTGATGCCAATCAGATTGATGCCCGCTGCCGCAAGCATCACCGCAGCAATACTGCCGTAGAAGACCTTTCCTTGCCGGAGCGTGAGGCTGAGGCCGTTTGGAATGGCGAGGCTCTGGCAGATGTCGTAAGCGGCGCCGGTGGTCATGACGGGAATCGCCAGGAAGCCGACTCCAACTATGCCCAGCGTGAACAGCAGGCTGGCCGAGTGTCCAGCCAGGGGCGCAAGCGCTCTCGCAGCATCAGCGGCGCTCTCGATATTGTGCTTCCCCGAGACGTGCAGGGTGGCTGCGCTCGCGATGATGATTGCGTACATGACCAGTGCAGAGAAAAACATTCCGAAGATCACATCAAGAAGGGTCCTGCGGAGGTGGGTGTCGGTTGTACCTCGGCGGTCCCTCAGCTTCAGCCGACCCCTGGCTTTCTTCTCTTCCACCTCCTCATTTGATTGCCAGGTGAAGAG
>JAICMT010000182.1 GCA_025929125.1 Acidobacteriaceae bacterium
ATGAACATCGGCAAGTCCGATGTGGATGAGGCGCTGCGCATGCTGGACGAGAGCTTTGCCGCTGTGACGCAGCGATCGATGGCAACGGCTTAGTACTCGCCCCAATCGGTTCGGTACAATCGAGCCAACGCATGGCCCGACTGATTCATTTCTCATGCCTCATAAAAAGGTGCCTTCGCCCGCTCCAGACGGTGACCGCATGAGCGGTGAGAAGCCGCATGGCCTGGCCAGGCGGCTGGTCAAGACCATCCCCGGGCTGCTGATCAGCGCCTTCTTCCTATGGCGCACCTTCTTCCCTCACAATCATCCGGCCATTTCGCGAGCGCAGTTGCGCAGCATGCGCCTGGTGGAGCCCGTGTGGCTTATCCCGTTCCTGGTCTTCTCGGTCGTCAGCTACACCGTGCGAAGCCTGCGCTGGAAGCGGATGATGCGTCCGGCGGGAACGTCCTTTACCACCTGCGCGCGCGTGTACATGACCTCGCTGGCTGCGAACAACATTCTCCCGCTGCGCATCGGCGACATCATGCGGGTATTCACCTACGCCCCGGAACTCGGCGCTTCACCGTCGTTCATTCTCTCCACCGTCATCCTGGAAAAGCTGCTCGATATCTTTGTCCTCGCCGTGCTGTTTGTCGCCACCATGGCCTCCAGCGTCTCTCCCAAGCTGCGTGTTGCGGCCAGTGCAGCGGTAGGCATTTCCGCCCTGGCGATTCTGGTGCTGCTGCTGGGCGCTCGTTCTCTTGCCGGCCCCCTCTCCAGGCTGTTTGCGCGTTTTCCGAAGCAGAAGCTGCTGGTCAAGTTGGAGAACTGGATACTGCTGGCGCTCGACTGCATTCGCCAGATCGGCCTCATCGGCACGCTGTTTCTGCTCCTGGAGACGGTCGTGATCTGGTCCTCTGAGGCCATCATCTATCTTTCGTCCATGGACCTGATCGGCCTCGCCTCTAATCGGCTGGCGCCGTGGAACTGCGTTGCCTTCGTCAACCTGTCGTTCCTGATCCCAAGTTCGCCCGGCGGCATCGGACCTTTTGAAGCTGCGGCGCAGAAGGCGCTCGTCACCCATGGCGCTCATCCAGGCGCAGCGGCGCTCTACGGACTGGCACTGCATCTCTGGATGCTGATCACTGTAACCGGGGTCGGCGGTGGCTGGTTCCTCTACCACCGCTATCGCATCGGACGGCACGACTCACTGCTCGATGAGATCGAAACCCTGCCCGAACTGCCCGGCTAGCTTGCGCTGGCGTACCGTACGCTCGAATGAGCTGTCAGCTTTAGTAGACTGAAAAGTAAGCATGTATCGCACAATTCAGCAGCAGCTCCAGGCCCGCATTCAGGCCATTCTTCAGCAAAAGTACGAAGTTACCCTCGCCCAGTTCGCCGTGGAGCAGCCCCCGGCCATCGCCATGGGGGAACTCGCGCTGCCTGTCGCGTTTGAGCTGGCCAAGCGGCTGCGCAAGGCCCCGCGAGCCATTGCCACCGAGCTTGCGGCCGAACTCAACGCATCGCTCAGCGAGCTGCCTCTGGTCGCCTCCGTCGAGATCGCCGGTGCAGGTTACCTCAACGTGCGTCTAGACCGCGCCGCCGTCGTTCGCGAAATTGCCGCGGACCGTCACGCAGATATCGGAGGTCCCGGATTTAAGCTCGTGGAGCACACCAGCATTAATCCCAACAAGGCTGCGCACATCGGCCACCTGCGTAACGCCATCCTCGGCGACACCTTCCAACGCTTGCTACGCAGCGATGCCTATAAATCCGGCTACCAGGTGGGCGTGCAGAACTACATCGACAACACCGGCGTACAGGTCGCGGATGTCGTCGTGGGCCTCATGCATCTGGAAGGCAAGACTCTCGCCGGTACGCGCGAACTGATGAACGATCTCGCATCCCGCAATCACCGGATCGATTTCTACTGCTGGGATCTGTATGCGCGCGTCAGTCAGTGGTACACAGGCGGCGTAGACGACGCCACACCGCCAGAGCCCGCCGAACTCGCACGTCGCAAGCAGGTACGTCTCGACACTCTGCACGCCATCGAGCACGGCGGCAACGAAGCCGCGGAGATCGCCGAGCTCATCTCGACCGCCATCGTCCGCAGGCACCTTGAAACCATGCAGCGGCTGGGCATCGAGTACGACTTCCTGCCCCGCGAAAGCGAGGTGCTCCACCTCCACTTCTGGGACGCCGGCCGGCAGTTGATGCTCGAAAAAGGCGTCCTCTACCTCGAGACCGAGGGCAAGAATAAGGGCTGCTACGTCATGCGCCGCGCAGGAAACGAGAGTGAAGCGCCAGCCGACGGCGCTCCGGATGAGGATGCGAAGGTCATCGTGCGCTCCAACGGCACTGTCACCTACGTTGGCAAGGACATCGCTTACCACCTCTGGAAGTTCGGCCTTCTGCCCGGCAAGGACTTCGGCTACCAGCCCTTCTACACCTATGCCGATGAGCGCATCTGCTGGATCTCCACCTCCGGCGAGTCCGCCCCCAACGCACCCACCTTCGGCCGTGCAGATGCCATCTACAACGTCATCGACTCTCGCCAGAACGATCCCCAGAACAACGTGATCGCCGCGCTTCGTGGTATGGGCTTCACCGATGCCGCCGATCACTACACCCACTTCAGCTACGAGATGGTCGCCATGACCCCACGTTGCGCCATCGACCTCGGATATCAACTCACCGACGAGGACCGGCAGCGTCCGTTCATTGAAGTCAGCGGGCGCAAGGGATACGGCGTCAAGGCGGACGATCTGATGGACAAGTTGATTGCGGCGGCACTGGCCGAAGTCGACGCGCGCCACCCGGAACTACCCGCGGCAGAACGGGAACAGATCGCAAGGCAGATCGGGATTGGCGCGCTGCGCTACTTCATGCTGCGCTACACCCGCAATACCGTCATCGCCTTCGACTTTAAGGACGCGCTCAGCTTTGAGGGCGAGACCGGCCCGTATGTGCAGTACGCCATCGTGCGCGCAGCAAACATCTTTCGCAAAGATGGCTCAACTCCGCAGGCCGCGCTGCAGGCGGTTCAAAGCATCGATCTCTCCGCGCTCAGCGGTGACGATGGCACAAGTGTCTGGGAGACCTGGCTGCTCGCCTCGAGGCTGAGCCTGCTGATCGAGCAGGCCATTGCGACTGCCGAGCCCGCCTACCTGGCCCGCTATGCGTTTCAACTCGCCCAGCAGTTCAACAACTTCTACCACAAGCACCACGTGCTCAATGAGCAGGACCCCGCGAAGAAGACGCTGTACCTTGCAACCGCCGCGGTCGCAATGCGCGAGATGACGCGCGCGCTCGCCTACCTCGGCATTGAGTCTCCGCCCGTCATGTAGCAGAGCCTATCCGGCCCACGCCCGCACCCACTCCACAATAGAACGCACGGCGACACCGCTCGGGCCATAGGCGATCCACGGCTTCTTCTCCTCGTTCCATGCGCACCCGGCGATGTCCAGGTGTACCCACGGCGTCTCTCCGGCAAACTCCTTCAGGAACATCGCTGCGGAAGTCGCGCCGCCGTAACGGTTCTTGCCCGTGTTCATGATGTCGGCAATCTGGCTCTGGATGTGATCGCGGTAGTCGTCAGTGCAGGGAAGCCGCCATCCTTTTTCTCCCGACACGCTAAGCGCCTGTGTGAATCTCTCATACGTCGTTTCATCGTTGGAGAACACACCGAAGTTGATCAGGCCCAGCGCAACCATGCAGGCCCCTGTCAGCGTCGCCGCATCGATCAGATGCGTGCAGCCAAGTGTCTTCGCGTAGTGCAGGCCATCTGCGAGCACCAGCCGTCCCTCGGCATCGGTGTTCACAATCTCAATAGTCTTGCCGGACATTGCCGTCACCACGTCACCGGGTTTGAAGGCCGCTCCGTCCGGCATGTTCTCCGCGGAGCAGACCACCGCCTTCACCCGCACTGCGGGCTTTAGCTCTGCAATCGCCTTCATTGCGCCGATCATGGCGGCGGCTCCCGCCATGTCGTATTTCATCTTCTCCATCCCGTCGGCGGGCTTGATCGAAATGCCTCCGGTGTCGAAGGTGATGCCCTTTCCCACCAGGCCGAGCACCGGCGCATCGGCCTCCGGCGCAACCTTCGGCTCGTAATGGATCACGATCAGCGCCGGGGGTTGCGCAGATCCCTTGGCCACAGACCAGAACGCCTCCATCCGCAGCTCGCGAATCTTTTCCGTCGAGTAGACCTCGCACTTTAGCCCCGCCTCATCGCACATCGCCTTGGCCCGTTGTCCCAGCACCGTCGGCGTCAGCACGTTGCCGGGCTCGTTCACCAGCGCTCTCGTGAAGTTTTGCGCCCGCGCAAGGACAAGCCCTTCCTCGAAGCCGCGCCTTGCCCCCTCATCGGAGGCGCCATCGGCGCCGCGACAAATCAGCGAAACTGTCTCAAGCGGAACGTCCTTGCGGTCGCTGCGGTAGGTGTTGTAGTCCGGCGCGCCCAGCTCCACGCCTTCCACCACGGCGCGAGCAACAGCGCTCGGCGTCAGCTTCGTGGATTCATCCCCAGTGGGGAGCGCCAGCCCGAGCGCCTTCAGGCTGCGCTGACGTGCCGCACGGACGGCCGTTCCGGCGGCCTTCCGGATCGCATCGCTGGTGATCTCGGCCGTCTTGCCCGCTCCCACAATCAGCAGCCGCGCCGCCTTCAGCCCCGCGGGATTGTGCAGGAGTGCGGTTTC
>JAICMT010000101.1 GCA_025929125.1 Acidobacteriaceae bacterium
AAGGCAAGACCCTCGTCGCTACGCTTCCCTGCTATCTGAACGCGCTCGCCGGTCACGGCGTCCATGTGGTCACGGTCAATGACTATCTTGCCAAGCGTGATGCCGAGTGGATGGGCAAAATCTACAGCTTCCTCGGGCTTTCGGTTGGCGTAATCGTCCACGATCTCTCCGACGAGCAGCGCCGCGAGGCTTACGCCGCGGACATCACCTACGGCACCAACAATGAGTTCGGCTTCGATTATCTGCGCGACAACATGAAGTTCGAGCTCAAGGATATGGTGCAGCGCGGCAACTACTACTGCATCGTCGATGAAGTCGACTCCATCCTGATCGATGAGGCGCGGACGCCGCTCATCATCTCCGGCCCAACCGACCAGACCACGGACAAATACCAGCGTGTCAACCTCATCATCCCCGAGCTGGAGCAGGGTGAGCTGGTCGAGACGCTCGAGACCAAGACCTGGACCGGCGACTTCGTCGTCGACGAGAAGGCCCGCGCCATTACAGTCACCGACGAGGGCTGGGAGAAGATCGAAAAGCTGCTCGGCATCGGCAACATCGCCGACCCCGAGAACTGGGACCTGAAGCACCACGTCGAGGTCGGAATCAAGGCCCACCACCTGTACAAACGCGATGTCGAGTACGTCGTGAAAGACGGCGAAGTCATCATTGTCGATGAGTTCACCGGCCGTCTCATGCCGGGGCGCCGCTGGTCGGATGGCCTCCACCAGGCGGTGGAAGCCAAGGAAGGCGTCGTCATTCGCAAGGAAGACCAGACCCTCGCGACCATTACCTTCCAGAACTACTTCCGCATGTACAAGAAGCTCTCCGGCATGACCGGTACAGCGGAGACCGAAGCAGCCGAGTTCGACAACATTTACAAGCTGGACATCGTTGTCATCCCCACCAACCGGCCGATGCTCCGCATCGAAAACCCGGACGTCGTCTACCGCACCGGCAAGGAAAAATACTTCGCCGTTGCCGATGAGATCGTGCGCCTGCATGAGCAGAAGCAGCCGGTGCTGGTCGGCACCACATCCATTGAAAAGTCGGAACTTCTTTCCGAAATTCTGAAGCGCAAGGGCGTTCGACACGTCGTCCTGAACGCCAAGTTCCACGAGAAGGAAGCCGAGATCGTCGCTCAGGCCGGGCGCATCGGGATGGTCACCATTGCCACCAACATGGCAGGCCGCGGCACCGACATCCTGCTTGGCGGAAACCCGGAGTTCATGACGCGCCAGGAGTTGCTGCGCAAGCAGCAGGCGCGAGCCGTATCTGCGGCCGAAGGCGCCATCTCGCCAGTCGCTGGTCCGGGCATGATCCGCTTCTACTATTCCGGACAGGAATTTGAAACATCGCAGGAGCTCTGGGACTCTACATTTGCTGTCCACAAGGCGAACGCCGATAAGGAGCACGACGCCGTCATTGAAGTCGGCGGCCTGCACATCCTGGGCACGGAGCGCCACGAATCCCGCCGCGTCGACAACCAACTCCGCGGCCGTGCCGGACGCCAGGGCGATCCCGGTGCCTCGCGCTTCTTCCTTTCGCTCGAGGACGATCTCATGCGCATCTTTGCGCGGGAGTGGGTCTCCACGCTGCTACAGCGTCTGGGCATGGAAGAAGGCGTCCCCATTGAGAGCAAGATGATTACGCGGCGCATTGAAGCCGCACAGAAGGCGGTTGAAACCCAGAACTTCGAGTCACGCAAGCATGTGCTCGAGTACGACGATGTCATGAACAAGCAGCGCGAGGCTGTCTACGGGCTTCGCCGCCAGCTTATGGAAGGCGTCGATCAAAAGCAGCTCATCACAGAGGATTACCTCTCCACCATCCTCTCCGGCATCCTCGATCAGTACGCTCCAGAGAAGGACCATCCCGACCAGTGGAACTTCGATGCCATCTTCTCGAACGTCTTCGATACCTTCGGTGCCGACTTCAAGGAAGGCCCCGAAGCCATCGACGGCCACTCGCTCAACCGGCATGAGCTTGGCGAAACCATCTTCGAGAAACTTCGCGCCCGGTATGACCTCAAGGAACAGATCCTCGGTCCTCAGAACATGCGATATCACGAGCGAATCGTCATGCTGTCCGTGCTCGACGGGCTGTGGAAAGACCATCTGCTCGCGATGGACCATCTCAAGGAAGGCATCGGGCTCCGCGGCTATGCGCAGCAGGACCCGCTGGTCGCCTATAAGAAAGAGTCGTTCGACATGTTCGAGGCGATGATGATGCAGTTCCAGCAGGACACTGCCCGTCATCTCTTCCGAATGCAGATCATCGGCCCGGACGGCCAGCCGATCGAATCGGTCGAGCAGATGCAACGCGCGCAGGCCATGGTTCAGGCGCAGATGCAGGCTCAGGCCCAGCAGGTCCGCCCGGCAAATGTGCCTTCCCTACCCTCAGGGCCCGCTCCCACTCAGCGTCGGCCGGCCGCCGAACAGGGCAGCCTGCCGATGGAATTCGACGGCACTCCGCAATCCCAGCACGCACCGATAGCTATTCCCACTCGTGCACCATCGACCACCATCGACGAGCTCGAGCGAGAGTTCCAGCGAAAGAAGAAGCGTGAGTTGGAGCAGGCACGTGCCGCCTCAACCTCAAGCGGGAGCAACGGCAATTCACCGCGCACCATCGGGGAGAAGGTAGGCCGCAACGATCCATGCCCCTGCGGCTCCGGCAAGAAATTCAAGAAGTGCCACGGTGCCGACGCCTGATCCTGCGGAAGAAAGGGCTGAATTCCGCGACTCACACGTGCTCTCTGCAAGCGAGCCTCAGCGGCGCTCGAGCTCGTCCATCAGCAGCTTCGCTTTGTTGGCTAGGTTCATTGCGCCGTCTGCGTCGCCTGTATTGAGCGCTTTCTTTGATTTATCCAGATAATCACGCGCCTGGCGAACCTGCGATCGCTGCGAATTAGCGACCCGCTGCGGAAGCGAAGTAATTCTTCGCTCCGTCGATGCGATGAGATCGCGGGCCTGCTGCTGACTCTGCGGGTTTGCCTCGCCTGCCGGAGAAAGCATCCCGATACTCAACTCAGGTTGTGGAGCCGGCTCTGTGGGTGGGGCCGCTCCGCCTGTCTCCTCGCGCGGTGGAACCCTGCGTTTCACAGGCGGACGCGGCGGCTCAGGCCACTGAATCGGCCCAATCTCTGGCTCTGGAACCAGCTCTATATCATCCTGGGGCTCGCTCGCAGCCTCCAATGGCACCGGCAGGGCCACAGGAATATGCGCGCGGATCTGCTTGTGAGAACACCCGGCGAGCAGCAGCACCAGCAGAGCGCAGCCACAGGGCATCCCGCAGCGAACCTGAATGCTGTCTCTGCTGCTCCGCTCATCGAACTCGCGGCCGTTCTTCACGCTATCTCCTTGCGTCCCATCTTAATGGCAGCCGGGCCGCTTGAGGCGTCCGGTTGTGTCCCGAGAAGCTGTCCCCGGTCCGCCGAGGCCACCGATACCGGAATGCGCAGCATAAATGAGGTGCCTCGGTTTGGTGAGCCGGGGTCCGCCTCGGACCGGA
This sequence comes from Acidobacteriaceae bacterium, assembly GCA_025929125.1. Taxonomy (GTDB): domain Bacteria; phylum Acidobacteriota; class Terriglobia; order Terriglobales; family Acidobacteriaceae; genus Edaphobacter. The sequence goes on from JAICMT010000101.1 coordinate 3,514, forward strand.
CCACCATCGTTCCCCCATGTAGCTTTACAATCCGGTAGCTCAACGCCAGACCGATTCCGCTTCCCTTGGGCTTGGTCGTAAAGTACAGGTCAAAGATACGCGGCAGCAGATTTGCCGGGATACCGACACCATTATCTGCAATTTCGACCACCGCAATCCGGTTGTCGCGACGAACCGATGCCCGCACCACTCCTCCATCGGGCATGGCCTGCATCGCGTTCAGCAGCAGATTCAGCAGTGCCTGGCGCAGAAGCTCCGCATCCACCCGCACCATCACAGGGCCGGCGCCCAGGTCCTTCTCAATCTCTACTCCGTGTTCGGTAAACTCGGCCGCCGCAAGCTCAATCGTCTGCTCAACCACCCGCCTCAAGTCGTGTTCTCGCAGCTCGAGCTCCATCGGCCGCGAGAAGTCCGCCAGCGTCTGGACCACGCGGTCCAGACGGTGCATCTCGTCCGCCAGAATATCCACGTGCTTCTGTGCGCTCTCGCGCTCTAGCGGTCCCGCAGCGAGTTTGCTTCGCAGCAGCTCCAGGTGCACCACCATGGCATTGATCGGGTTTTTTACCTCATGTCCCACATTCGCAGTTAGGCTGCCGATGGCAGCAAGGCGCCTGGATACCTCAAGCTCCTGCTCCAGTTCGAGAGCCGTTCCCGTATCGCGAAGTGTCAACAGTGTGCCGAACTCCTGCCGCTCCCCGTTGCCGTATCCATTGTTGGAGCGTCCGTCTACGATCCGGTCGAGCGAAATCTGTACCAGCCGGCCATCCTCCAGCGTGACGGTCTCGGCCGAGATTTGCGCGTGCCGGTCGAACGCGGCCAGAACCGCCGCTCCCAGCTTCGTTCCGGCGGAAAAGATCTCCTCAAGCTTCATCCCGACCATCTCATCGACAGCCGGCGGCCCCTTCCCATCGGGTAGCTCAAGGAAGTGCGCCACGGCATCCGAGATCATGACTGCCCGGCGATCCTGGGCCACCAGCATCACGCCATCGCGAAGCGTGTCCAGCATCTGATTCAGGTTCGCCTGCAGTGCGGTGTACCCGGCTTCGCGGCTGCGCATCTCGCGCCCCAGCCGGTCGATGGTAATGTTCACCCGCCCAACGGCGTCCACTTTCGACGCCTCCAGCAGCTTCTCCGGCTCTTTGGGAACCTCCGCATCCTCCACTTCGCCGTGCGCCAGCGTCAATTGCTCCAGTTGCTGTCCAATCGATTCCAGTGGGCGCAGTGCCACGGTCGAGAGCAACGCTGCTGCAATCACCGAGGCCAGAATCGCCAGGATTGCGACCTTGAGCGCATCTTTCAGCCAGGGCTCGTACGCATTGCGCAGGAATGTCGATCGAATGCCGATATGCACCACCAGAAATGTCTCGTGATTCGGCCTTTCCAGCGATTTCGAGATGTCAATGACGCGAGGCTTCCCGAACACCTGCTCGATCTGCTGCCATGCGTGCGCCTTGCGCACACTGGCAAAGCTGTCCCGGTAGGGTGCGCGCTGGTTTACCGCATCCGGATCGGTAGAGAGAATGGTGAATCCGTGCGCGTCCGTGATGCTCACATCCTGCACCGTCTTGGAGTAGCGCACGATGCCGTTCATCGTACTCATCAGGTCATCGCTGCTGCGCAACACATCGACCACCGCATCGTGCAGCGCCTCATCCGCAGTCTGCCCCGGCTTGGCTTGGATGGGCGGCCTATCGCCCATCCCGTTCTCGACCGCCTGACGCGTGGAAAGCAGCACCTCCTGCGCCAGCAGCTCGTTATCCTGTGCGGTGGTGTCGACGCGCTGCTGCAGCAGCTCGCCCATGAATACCAGCGCCAGTACCAGCACAATGGCAAACGTGAGGAAGCTGGCAGTCAGTACGAGCTTGGTACGCAGCCGCATCCGCTACTCCGTCGCAACTGCCGGACCGTCGTTCCGGGAGCTCCCGGCACCAGAGCCCGCATTGGAATACTCCTTCAGCTTGTTCTGCAGGGTCTTCGTCGTAATCCCCAGAATCTCTGCGGCCTTGGTCTTGTTGTTGTGCGTGGATTGCAGCGTCTTCAGAATCAGCTGACGCTCGGCCTCGTCCACGGTTGTACCCACTTCTACATGGACCGTCCGATCGTCATCACGCGAACTGCCGGCTGCACTCGCCGACTCCACCACGACTCCGCCCACCATAGGCGCAACCCGAGTGGCATACCCAGGCTCGCCAAAGTGCGGCGGCAGGTGCTCATTCTTCAGCTGACCGGTGCGCGCCAGAATGGTTGCGCGCTCGACGGTGTTGCGCAGTTCGCGCGCGTTGCCCGGCCATTCGTACTTCATCAGCCGCTCCATCAGCTCCGGCGCAATCCCTATTACGGAGCAGCCGTGCCGCTGGTTCATTTCATCGATCATCCGCGCCGCGATCTCCGGAATATCCGAGATGTGGTCGCGCAGCGCCGGCATCTGGATGTTGAACACATTCAGCCGGTAAAACAGGTCTCCGCGCAACTGTCCGCTTTGCACGGCCTGCTGCGGATCTTTGTTGGTGGCGGCAATCACGCGCACATCCACCGGCGTCTCGGCCTTGCTTCCCAGCCGGCGGAGCTTCCTGTCTTCCAGAACGCGGAGCAGCTTGGCCTGTGTCGCCATGGGCATCTCCCCAAT
>JAICMT010000130.1 GCA_025929125.1 Acidobacteriaceae bacterium
CGCCGTATAGGTGGACGCCGAGTAGAAGTCCACATTCGCGTTGAGCTTCTTCTCCTTATTAATGAACTGCTCGATCTTGCGCGACATATCGAACCACTTCGGATTCCCCGACGCCCTGCCCAGCGCCTCGGACATCTGCCGCAGGTGGGTAGCACGCGGATCTTCCGTGGTGTACACGCGGTGGCCGAACCCGGAGACCTTCTTCTTCTGGGCCAGCATCTCTGCGACATATGCGGTCGGGTCTGCCCCGGATTTGTCGATCTGATACAGCAGTTTCATCACTTCCGCATTGGCGCCGCCGTGCAGCGGTCCCTTCAGAGCGCCGATGGCTCCAGTGATGGCCGAATGCATGTCCGAGAGCGTAGATGCGATGACGCGCGCGGCGAAGGTGCTGGCGTTCAGCTCGTGATCGGCCTGCAAAATCAGCGCAACGTCCAGAGCACGGGTAGCTTCTTCGAGCGGCTGCTTCCCGGTCAGCATCTTCAGAAAGTTCGCGGAGTGGCTGAGCGACGGGTCCGGATCGACAAGCGGCAGGTTCTTGCGGATGCGGTCGTAGACCGCCACGATCATGGCAATCTGCGAGGTGATCCGGTACGCCTTGCGCAGATTGGCGTCGTGCGAGGAGTCCTTCTCGTCGGGATCGTAGAGCGAGAGCAGGCTGACGGCGGTGCGCAGCACCTCCATGGGAGTCGCATCGCGCGGCACCATGCGCAGCAAATCATAGATATGGCTGTCCAGAGTGCGGGCGGCGGCGAGCTCCTTATGAAACTTCGCCAGTTCGTCGCGGTTCGGAAGCCGCCCGTACCAGAGAAGGTACGTCGTCTCCTCGAAATCCGACTGCTCGGCCAGCTCATGAATATCGATACCGCGATAGGCGAGCACCCCAGCGGTCCCATCGATCCAGCAGATCGAGGACTTCGTTGCAACGATGCCTTCAAGACCCTTTACGGGGGGTGCCGCCGAAGCTGCCATGTACAAGAACCTTCTTCCAAGCCGAAATGACGATACATATCGGTTATAGCGCAGCGAAGAAAGCATTGTCACCAAAGGTTCCCCGTGGGCGGCCGCTCTGGCTGCGGGTTCCCGAGCGGGACGCTCCCGCAATCCGCGGCCGGGCTGGACTATATTCAGCTATATAGTTGCAATCCAGCTCTAGAGCCCGCGGCACGCGCCGGGCGGAAAGTGTGCTGAAAGCAAGATGATTGAAACCGATCCCCCTCCCCCCGAACGAAACATTTCCAATGCCCTACTTGGTGCGCTCGCACTCTGCCTTCTGCTGGGCGCCGGGTCTATGTTCTGGTGCTACCGGCTGCAGGGCCGGGTCAAGGCCGACGAGCAGAAGCTTGCCGATGCCAACCAGCAGAACGCTGTCCTGACCGAGCGGCTTGAGAGCACCAATGCCCGCCTCACCGCGACTTCCGAAACCCTGAGCCGGAACGTGGGTTCCACCCAGCAACAGATCCAAAAACGTGCGGAAGCGATCATGGCGGCGCAGCGCGCACAGAGTGAGGAGACTGTGCGGCTGCAGGAGCAGCAGCGGGCTGCCGAGAAGCAGATCGGCGCCGTCTCCACAGATGTCGCCACGGTAAAGAAGGATGTAGGGGGCGTGAAGACCGACGTGGCCGCTACGCGGTCCGACCTCGAAACGACCAAGACGCAACTGCAGCGCGTAGTCGGCGATGCCGGAGTGATGAGCGGCTTGATCGCAACCAACCACTCGGAGCTCGAGCAGTTGAAGCACCGGGGCGACCGCAACTATTACGAGTTCACCCTCCAGAAGGGCGCGCAGCCGATGCTGCTCTCCACCGTGAAGCTGCAGTTGAAGAAGGTGGACCAGAAGCACTCGCGCTATACCCTGAACGTCTCCTCCGACGATCGAAACATCGACAAGAAGGATAAGAACCTGGATGAGCCGGTTCAGTTCTACAGCGGCAAAGACCCGGTGCTGTTCGAGATCGTGGTGAACAACATCGAGAAGAACAAGGTGAGCGGCTATCTCTCCACACCCAAGAATGCTCCGCGCGGCGTTTCGACGCCTTGATCGGGCGAGCGCGAAAAGGCGCATGAACACTGACGAACGCAGAACGGGGGACGCATCGAGCGTCCCCCGTCTTGCTTTGCCTTGGTTGGATTTACTTCTTCTTCTTCGCGGTCTTCTTGGCTGCCTTCTTCGCTGCTTTCTTGGTTGCCATTTTGCCTATTCTCCCTATCGATTGAACATCGATGCTGCAATTGCAAACTTGCAGCTAACGAAGGTATAGATTTGTCGAATTTCAGTGTCAAGAAAAATCGAATGGGAAACGAAACTTTTTTTGTACCCGCGGCACCGTTCTACAAACGCCGACGCACCGCGAAGAAGGTTCGCAGTCGACGCCACACCTTCAGTTGAGGATCGAATCGCCGGATTGATCGAGATGAAGGTTTGTAGTTGAGATCGAAATACGCCATCGCAGCATCCGAATCGATGAACATGCGCCGAAGATTTTCCTATTCCGACCTCGTGACCTCAGACGTCTGTCCCGCCTGTCGGCGCGAGATCGTTGCCAGCGAAATTCTTCGGCCACGCAATTACGTGTGTCGCTGCCCGCACTGCGGCGTGGAGTGGGAGCTTCAAACACGAGCGCTGATCGCGCCGGCGAAAGATCCGGGTACTGAAGGCAGTTCTTCCTAGCTGTCTCCGGCCACGTTTCTCCCGGCTGCCGCCATCGAACCGATTGAGGCCGCTCCCATGTATTGGTACTTTGGCGACGTCACTGTGGTTCGCCTGCTGGTCCAGCGAGGCATGGCGGCAATCTACCTGATCGCTTTCCTGGTCGTGCTGCGGCAGTTCAAGCCATTGCTGGGTGAGCATGGCCTGCTGCCGGTGCCCGAGTACCTGCGCGGCGTCCGCTTCGCGAATGCGCCCGGACTGTTCGCCTGGAAGTACTCCGACCGGCTGCTGGATGCTGTCGGCTGGACTGGGACGATCGTTTCCGCGTGTGCGCTGCTCGGGTTTACCGAGCGCGGGCCCATCTGGGTCTCCATCACGGCGTGGCTCGTGCTCTGGTTCCTCTACCTGTCTGTGGTGAACGCCGGGAACCGCTTCTACGGATTCGGCTGGGAGTCGATGCTGATTGAGGCGGGCTTCTTTACCGCCTTCCTTGGTCCGCGCTGGGTGGCGCCCTCGGTGCTGCCGGTCCTGATTCTGCGCTGGATGCTTTTCCGCACCGAGTTGGGCGCCGGACTCATCAAGCTGCGGCACGACCAGTGCTGGCGCGACCTGACCTGCATGTACTACCACTACGAGACTCAGCCGCTGCCCAATCCGCTGAGCTGGTACTTCCACCGCCTGCCCAAACCGGTACACCGGTTCTCCGCTCTCTTCAGCCACTTCGTTCAGGTGCTAGCGCCCTTCGGACTCTTCGCGCCTCAACCCGTGTCGGCCATCTGCGGAGGGTTCTGCATTCTGCAGCAACTCATCCTGATTGTCAGCGGCAACTACTCCTGGCTGAATTGGCTGACGGTCGTGCTCGGCTTCACCGCGCTAAGCGACCAATCCTTGGGATGGCATACCGCGGGTGCGCTCGCGCCGCGGCCGCTGTGGTTTGAGGTGCTGCTCTGGGCCGTGGCATTGGCTACGGTGCTGATGAGCATTCAGCCGGCGCTCAATCTGATCTCCCGCCAGCAGGCTATGAACCGCAGCTACAACCGCTGGCACTTGGTGAACTCCTATGGCGCCTTCGGATCGGTCAGCAAGGAACGGTACGAGCTGGTGATTCAGGGGACCGACGATGCCGTCGTGACCGCAGCCACCCAGTGGCGCGAGTATGAGTTCCGCGCCAAGCCCGGCGACCCCATGCGACGGCCGCCGCAAATCGCACCCTGGCATCTGCGCCTGGACTGGCTGGTCTGGTTTATTCCATTCGAGATCACGGTCACGCCGCGGGGCATCCGAGCCTCTCACTATGACGTGTGGTTCCTGCGCTTCATCCAGCGGCTGCTCACGAGTGATCGCGCGATTCTCCGCCTGATGGGATCGAACCCGTTCGCCGGCACCCCTCCGGCGCGGATTCGGGCGGTGCTCTTTCTGTATCGATACACCACGCCTGAGGAGAAGCGGGCGAGCGGGGCGTGGTGGTATCGGCGGGAGGTCGGCGTGTATTTGCCGCCGGTCGGCATCGAAGATCTGCAGCAGGTTTAGCGGCGCACTTCGCTCGGAGGTCGCGATGAAGGACACGAAGATCAGCATCGTTCGCGGAGACATCACCCAGCGCGCGGTGGACGCCATCGTCAACGCGGCTAACAGCTCGCTGTTGGGCGGCGGCGGAGTGGACGGCGCGATTCACCGCGCGGCCGGGCCGGAGTTGCTGGCCGAATGCCGCACGCTCGGTGGAGCGCGGACCGGCGAAGCCAAGCTGACGCGCGCCTACAACATCCGCCAGGCGAAATTCATCATTCACACGGTCGGCCCGGTATACGGGCAGCACGGCGGCCGCGAGCCGGAGCTGCTGGCACGCTGCTACACGGCCAGCCTCAAGCTAGGGGCGGAGCACGGCTGCCGCAGCATCGCGTTCCCTTCGATCTCAACCGGCGCGTACGGCTATCCGGTGGCCGAGGCGAGCCGGGTAGCGCTCGCCGCCATCGGCCACTTTGTGGCCGAGCATCCCGGAGTGTACGAGCTGATCGAGCTCGTCACCTTCTCGGAGCGGGATGAGCGGGCGTATCAGACGGCGCTGCGCGAGAGGAGCGGCGCGCCGCCGCGTTCTGGCCCGGCGTAAAATCGAGGGTACAAGCAAATTTTTGTTGGATGGGAGCCGAGTCCGTTGGCCGAGACAATCTTCGATGTGGTGGTGGTGGGCGGCGGGCCTGCCGGGTATACGTGTGGCATTCGCTGCGCTCAGTATGGTTTGAAGGTAGCGCTGATTGACGCCAACGACCGGCTGGGCGGCACCTGCCTGCTGTGGGGTTGCATTCCGACGAAGGCGATGCTGTTCTCGGCCGAGCTGTGGGATCACCTGAAGCACGCCGATCGATACGGGATCACCGGCGTCGAGGGGCGGAAGGTCGACTGGAAGGGCGTGCTGGCGCGGAAGGACGACGTGATCTCGCGGCACACGAAGGGCCTCGACTTTTTGATGAAGAAGAACAAGATCACCACCTTTAAAGGTTACGGGCGGCTGACCGGGGCGGCGAAGGATGGCGTTCACTCGGTCGAGGTGAAGGGCGCGGACGGCAAGACGCAGACGGTGAAGGGAAAGAAGCTGGTGCTGGCCACCGGGTCCGACGCGCGCATGCTGCCCGGGTACAAGGCCGACGACACGATTCTGACCAACTACGAAATTCTGAAGATCGGCGAGATGCCGAAGTCGCTGGTGGTCATCGGCTCGGGCGCGGTGGGCGTGGAGTTCGCGTCGGTGTTCCAGAGCTTCGGGGCCGAGGTCTCGATCCTCGAAATGCTGCCGCGGATCGTTCCGGTGGAGGACGAGGAGATCTCCAAGGAGCTGCTGCGGCAGTACAAGAAGCGCGGGATCGATGTAAACCTTTCGATCAAGGACACGAAGATCGAGAAGAACAAGATCACCACCTTTAAAGGTTACGGGCGGCTGACCGGGGCGGCGAAGGA
>JAICMT010000287.1 GCA_025929125.1 Acidobacteriaceae bacterium
AAAGCGATCAGCCGCAGTTCACCGTCAACCAGCGCTTCCCGGTTTACTTCCCGGAGTTACGCCCGTTCTTCCTCGAGAACTCCACCTACTTCGCCACACCCCTCCAGCTTCTCTACACGCGCAACATCGTTCACCCGGAGTACGGCCTGCGCCTCACTGGGAAGATCGGCCACACCAACCTCGGCCTGCTCGCCATCGATGACCGCCAGCCCGGCTACGGCTTCCCCTCCGGCGACCCGCTCTACCACCGCCGTGCGTTCTTCTCCACCGGTCGCGTCTCCCAGGACATCGGCAAAGGATCGAGCCTCGGCGTCATCTATGTCGGCAAAGAGTTTGGGGAGGGCTGGAACCGCCTCGGCGGAGCCGACTTCACCGCACGCCTCACCGAGCACTGGAACCTTCAGGGCCAAATGGTGGAGAGCTCCACGCGAGGAGATCGCGATTCTCCCTCCTACTCCGCGGGGCCCGCCAGCTACTTCCAAGTGCAGCGCGATGGTCACGCCTTCAGTATCAACGACAATTTCGAGGACGTCAGTCCCGGCTTCCGCACCCAGAGCGGCTTCATCCAGTCCACCAACATCCGCAAAAACCACGTCTACAGCCAGTACCACTGGTGGTTCAGCGGCAAAGGCTTCGTGCAGAGCTTCGGCGTGGAAGGAAGCCAGGACGTTGCGTGGGATCACCAGCACAATCGCATCTATCGCTACACCACCTACGATCCCTTCTGGACCTTTAGCCGCGACCTCGTCTTCGCCCCCGTCCTCGGAAATAACTCCGACACTCTGGGCCCACAGAACGGCTATGACTTCCCCACCAACCGCAACTTCACCCAGAACAACGGCGGCATCGTATTTCGCGGCGAGCCCTGGACGCAGTTCAGCTTCAACCTGAGCGTCTTCCGCAGCGGCAACGTCAACTACAACCCCGCATCAGGCGCGCTTCCTTCGCTGCTGGACCAGCAGCACATCAATGCACAGTTCACGCTGCGGCCCTCCCACCAGATCACTATGGACAACACCTACCTGCTCGACCGTGACTTCAGAAGCCACACCAGTCAGTTCGTCTACGAGAGCCAGACCTTCCGCACCAAAGCCAACTACCAGTTCACCCGCGCTCTCTCAGCCCGCGCCATCGTGGAGTACGACACCACGCTGGTGAACCCGGCGCAGACATCGCTGCTGCGCACCAAGCAGGTGGGCACCCAAGTGCTCCTCACCTGGCTGCCGCACCCCGGGACCGCCATCTATCTCGGGTACAACAACCACCTTGCCAACCTCGATCGCCGCCTCTGCGTCCGCGGCATAACCGGCGTCTGCGATCCCAACGCCGACCCGCCCCGCGCCCCCGACTACCTCAACGACGGCAAGCAGATCTTCGTGAAGGCCTCCTACCTCTTCCGCTTCTAGAGCGCGGCGCCTCACGATTCGCTTCAACCCGCACACGGGAACGATTCTGTCGCTCCATTCGCCGCATTAGAATGTGTGACCAGAGGAACAGATGAAGAACGAAGCAACTGGCAAACTGCTTTTGCGACTCATGGTGGGATGGGTGTTCCTCTCCGAGGGCATCCAGAAGTTTCTCTACCCCAATGCGCTCGGCGTCGGGCGCTTCATCAAGATCGGCATCCCCTGGCCGCACGTCCTTGCTCCACTCGCCGGAGCAACGGAAATCGTTTGCGGCGCATTGCTCCTCCTCGGACTGCTCGGCCGTCTCGCCACATTGCCTCTCTTCGTCGTCATTCTGGGGGCCATCGTCACAACCAAGATCCCAATGCTTACCAGGCAAGGGTTCTGGAGCACCATGCATGAAGCGCGAACCGGTTTCTGCATGCTCCTCGGCTTGCTCGCCATCCTCTGTCTCGGCGTAGGGGAATATGCGCTGGACGCGCGGCGCGCCTGCCACTCCGAGTAAGAAGCGCCGGCTCTCGCCATGCGCCGCGGATGAACTCTCCTTCGTCCTTCGGAGCTTCCTTCTATAAAAATTCGTCCCGCTTCCAGCGCGTGCGCCTCAGTACTCGCGCCGCTCCGAAATTACCAGCGTGGCCGCGAACAACACCGCCGACAGCGCAACCGAAAACGCCATCGGCCCCCATGGCATGGCGTTGCCGACGAGAGGGGAAGACCTCGTGACTGCGGCAATGATGTCCACCGCCGCGGGCAGCCAGTGATGGACCGAGGCCCACACCATCAAACCGGCGAGCATCATGGTTCCCCACGTGCGCCACTGATCATCCAAAATGCTGCCCAGCAGCACAGCGATGAAGTAAAAAGTGCTGCCGCAAACCAGCACGGTCAAGGCGAAGTGGCCCCACGCCGCGGATATCAACATCATTCTCAAGGCGCTGGACCGATACCAAATGACGCATACGAAGACTGTCAGCGCTGCCGCCATTTCTACCCAACCGATTGCCGCGCGCGTCAGTACCAGCCGTGTTCGTTTCACTGGCAGAGAAAGTGTGTACAGCGTGGAACCGTGGAGTCCCTTGCTGGCCGCAAAGGATGCTTGCGTCGCGATGCCTGCAGCGCCAAGCACTGCGGCAGTGATCAGCATCTGCATGGGTATCAGGGTGTAAATCGAGCTGAGCACGGCTGCCTTGTTCGGCGCGCCCGAAGCTCCCTGCCGGGCCCAGTTTTGCATCCCCACAATCAGGCAAATGAACCCAAACAGAAATGCGACGCGTATGCGAGTTTCCAGCCAGCCTTTATACCAGAGCATCTCAGTTGTACCTCACTTCTTCGAGAAAAATGTCCTTCAGCGTCACCGGAAACGATTCCACGCTTGCCCCCGGAATCGACCGCGCTTCATTCGCAATCTCCTCCGCATTGCGGCTGGCCAGAATGGTGGTCACGCGTCCTTCCGTGCGCACCGAATCCGCTCCTTCCGGCCACTTCGCCGGCAGTCCGCTTCCCTCCGGCGTCACCAGCTCGATCCTTCGATAGCGCGCCTTCATGTCATCCAGGCAGCCGCTCGCGATCATGCGTCCGCGATCGATGATGCCGATATGGTCGGCGATCCGCTCCACCTCCGAGAGCTGGTGCGAGGAGAAGAAGATGGTGGTCTCGGTGGACGCGGCAATCGCCGCCACCTCGCGCAGCACATCTTCGGTCGCAGCCGGGTCCAGTCCATCCGTCGGTTCGTCCAGAATCAGCAGCTCCGCGCCGCGTGAGATCGCCAGCAGCAGCATCAGCTTCGAGCGCATCCCCTTCGACATCTGCGGTATCTTCTGGTTCGGCGGCAGATCAAACATCTGCAGATAGCGCTGCTCCAGGTCGTGCCGCCAGCCAGGAAAGAACGGCCGCGTAAAGCGGATAATCTGCTCCACCGTCATGTACGGATAGAGCTCCTTGTCCTCCGTCACAAAGCCGATGCGGCGGCGAATCTCGCACGCCTCGTCCGCATCGCGAACCGGCTGGCCGAACACATGCACGCTTCCGCTGTCGCAGCGCAAGATGCCCATCAGCGTCTTGATCGTCGTGGTCTTGCCGGCCCCGTTGCGTCCTAAAAATCCGAAGATG
>JAICMT010000152.1 GCA_025929125.1 Acidobacteriaceae bacterium
ATAGGCGTGTTGCGGCGAATGCAGAGGCTCCGGCCATCGTCCAGCACCAATCGGCTCCGCTGGGTTGTTCTCCGAATGGAACCTCGCCCGGCGCGGCGCTCTGGCCAGAGCAACTGCTCCATGGCACTTTCATACGCCGCCAGCCGGCCTGCAACCGACGGGTCGCCGTTGTATAGACCGATTGCGTTGTTGTGCAGAAACGGTGCTGTGGCCCATACACCCACCAGGGACGGAGTGCGGTAATACCCGGCTCCGCCGCTTGCATTCACACTGGGCCGCAGCAACCTCGCCCGCAGCGGGTCGGTCAGCCGAGTCAACCGAACCGCAGGTGAGTTCTTATACGTCTCAGAAGAGAATTCCTCCCATATCTGTCCCCGTTCCGCGTTGGTTGCAAGCGCACGTTCAGCATTGGTGCCAATCTCCGCGACGGGATAGCGCTCGTCATCGGAAAGGAAATTACCTTCCAGAAAATCATTCTGCAGCACAGCTTTGCGAAACCATTCCGTCTGCGACTCGGCCGGACCCGCCGGCGGCCGCTTGCTGGAATGGCACCTCGCGCAGTTCTCGGCAAACACAACCTTCCCCCGCGTGAGCAGAGCAGCGTCCTTCGAGAGATGTTCCCGTCCGCCATCGGCATCTTCCAGGCGCAACGGCTGCAGGCTGCGCAAAAAAGCCTCAAGCGCTTCCAGCCGATTCTGTGTGCCTGTCCAGCTCTCGTCGCACGCCTTGCTACGCTTCCGCGCCTCTTTGATATGGAAGGGCTGCTGTGCCCGCGTCACGCCGTACACGGGATCGTGCAGTGCGGTCCAGGCGTCGGCGCATACACCGATGTTGATATACCCGCGCATCGCGGCGCAGGCCGTATCGTTGACGCCGGGCTTCTCCGTCGGATCATCCAGGCAGGCTGCGCCCACCGAATCTGCCCCATCCTTCAGGACGTTGAACACCTGCCGCGTCACTCCGTCCGCGGTCACGTGACTGTGCAAGGGACGGAAGTCCAGGTTCGCGATGCTGTTCATCGTGCTTGCATTCGCGATGTGGTCGGTCGCCACCTGCGACGTGTCGGATGTCCCGGGCGGTTCGGCATGAGCAACCTGCCAGCGGAAGTCGCTGGGTTTGAGCTCCCGCGTCATCGGATACTTCGCAGTATTGAAGATCTGCTCCCGGAAGTACTGGTTGCCAATGCCCGGATGCAGATTGTGCCACGTGGGGTGCTCAGGATCTGCCGGCGGATGCTGAGGGTTCAGGCCGACATGGCAGAACGCGCATGCAACTCCGATCAGGTACGGAGGTTCCACCTTCGCCGGATCGGCCAGGTATTTCGCAAGATCCCATGCCTTCGCATCGAATTTCGGATTCCTGAAGCGGCGCAGTCCGACCACTCCCGCAGACCCGCCCACCGGCCCCTGTTCATGACCTGGCGCACATACATCCAGCCAGAGCCCGTATTCATCCGGCCCGCTCGCAGGCTTGCAGTCCGGATCGTTGAGGACGCCAAATCGCTGGAACCGCTGATTGCGGAATCGCGAGTCGACCGCCTGCAGCAGATCGATGCTGCCGTGCGACCGCATCGCCAGGATGCGCCACAACGCCTGGTCGCCAACAACGTTGCGTTCTGGATCCGTTTCGCCGCCGGTCCAGAAGTACCAGGTGTCGCGGCCTTCGCGTTGCAGATCGGTAAGCCCCGCGTAACCCGCTTCGTAACAGCTCACCCGTTGATCCGCACACACAAACGTGGAGTCGATACTACCTGCGCTCGCCGGCCCTCCGGCAATGCAGGTCAATACTGCAACGCAGCAAAAGAAGTTACGAACAAGCTGAATCATGCCACACCGTCCAACATGGATGGTGTAGCGGCACAACCAGCGGCGCACGCCTGTTTGTGACAGTTCCTGAACTGTCCTGTTTGCTTGCGCCGGACCTCAGCCCCGGCGGTGACGTCTACTACTGCTGCGCATCGCCGCCCGAGATCGCGTAGTACCCTTTGCGCGCCTGGACCTTCAGGGCCTTGCCGCAACTCAGGTCGATCTTGCGGTAGGTGCCGTCGGCCTTCTCATTGGTGGGCGTGTAGCTCAGCAGATACTGCGTCCGCAGCTCGTCCTGGATCTGCGCGAACGCGTCTTCGAGCTTGCGCCCGTTGTTGCCCACGTTGATCACGCGGCCACCAGTATCGGTCGCCAACCGATCCATATCCCGGTCGCCCGAGTAGCCGAAGCCGCCATAGAAGCCGCGGTCGGCGATCAGGATGACGTACACAATGGAGTTGGCCTTCTGCGCCGCTTCGGTGGCGGACTTCAACGTCTCCTGCGAGCCCTGATCCTCGCCGTCAGTGAGAATGATGATCACCTTTCGCCCGGCTTCGTTCGAAAGCTTGTCATGCGAGGCCAAGAAGACGGCGTCGTACAGCAGCGTGCCGCGCGGGGTGCCGGTCCCGGTCACCGATCCGGTGCCCGCGCCGGTGTTGATGCTGGCCTTGTTGAGCGCGCGGCTGATCTCGCTGGCGCGGTTGGTGTAGTCCGCCAGCAAGTCCACGTTGATGTCAAACGAGATCAGGAAGGCTTCGTCCTTGGGCTTCAGCACGTCGCGCAGAAACTCGGCCGCTGCCTGCTGTTCCAGCGGAAGCACGTTCTGCTGTGAGCCGGAGGTATCCAGCAGAATGCCGATGGTGAGCGGCAGCTTCTTCTCCTGGGTAAAGTTCTTGATGGTTTGCGGGGCCTTATCTTCCATCAGGGCGCAGTCGCTCTTGGCGAGGTTGGTGATGAAGCCCTGCTTGTCGCGCGCCGTGAAGTAGATGTCCACCAGATTCACATTCTGGTGCAGCGTGGTCACTGCATCGTCCTGCTCGGGGGGCGGAGGCGCATTGGAGGCAGGTGGAGGACCGGAGGGCGAAGGAGCCTCCTGCGCCCACAACACGGGGGCGGTCAGCGAGGCGAGCAGCAGAGCGGCAAAGGCGAGCAGCGAACGCATATTGCTATAGACGTGCAAACAAGGGCTCAGGTGTGAGTGGCTGGCCGCATTCGATGCGGACCGCAACGCCGGTCCATCGGCGCGCGTCCAACCATGGTAGCCCTTAACTCCGCCGGATGACGCGGTTTGGCGGGCGCTGTTAGTCTCAAACCTGGAGAAAGATCGAATCATGGCGTTGAGGAAGAGCATAGTCGCAGGATCGCTGGCGCTGCTGATAGCGGCCGCCCAGGGGTGGACGCAGCAGGAGGCACAGCAGGCGATTCCCGACGCTCCGCGGCCGCAGACCAATATCCCAACGAACGGCGTTGCGCCCGGCATGGGCACCACCTCCTCAAGCTCCGAGTCCGGGCAGCCCGATGCGCCTGCGGCCCAGCCGACTGCCGCCGAGCCGGCGACCACCGTGGCCGCGACGCCCAATGCGCCTGAGCCCACCACACCGCCCAACGACCAGCAGCTCGAGAGCCTGACTACTTTCGTCACCCGTGTGAACTACGTGATCCTGCCGTTCACGGTGAAGGACAACAAGGGGAACCTGATCGCCGGGCTGAAGGCGCGCGACGTGCAGGTGTTTGAGAACGGCGTGTATCAGCCGATCCGCTTCTTCTCGGAAGATCCCATGCCGATGTCCGTCGCGCTGGTGATCGACCAGAGCATGACGCGCGAGAACATGGAGCGGGTGAACGATGCACTGGGCGCGCTGCAGGGCGCCTTCGCCAACTATGACGAGATCGCCGTGTACAGCTACAACAAAGCTCCCAAGCTGGTCACCGACTACACCGGCGCGCAGAGCCCGCGCCTGACGCAGGCGATCGAGCGGGCCAAATCGAGCGGGCGCGAGAGCTACCTCGCGGGCAGCCTGAGCGGACCGATGTCCTGCACCACCTGCATCAATGGTCAGAATTTCGATCCCAACACCGCCGCCAACCGTGGTCACACTTCGATGCAGATCAATCCGCCGAAGGAAGTGCATCCGCTGAACGATGCGATCCTGGAAGCGGCGAAGACGCTGACGCACAAACCGGTGGACCGGCGGCGCGTGATCTACGTGATCTCGAACGGCAGCGAGTACGGCAGTCAGGCCAAGACCGGAGACGTCATCAAGTTCCTGCTGCGCAACAACATTGAGGTCGACGGCACGCTGGTCGGCGACAACGCCCTGCCGGTCGTCGGCTTCCTCGACAAGATGCATCTGCCGCTGCAGATGCGCGACAACGTGTTGAAGGCTTACAAGGACGCAACTGGTGGTCAGCTCGATGCCGAATTCCGGCTGGCCTCCATCGAGAAGAGCTTCCAACGGGTTGCCAATGAGGCCCGCAGCCGCTACACGCTCGGCTACTACTCGCCGGAGGACTTCATTGACGGCAAGGAGCGCCGCGTCGAGGTGCGGGTGCTGCATCCGAACCTGACCGTCATCTCCAAGGACCGCTACTGGCCGGAGGCGATGGAGTTGCGCACGCGTCCGACGGTTCCTCCGCAGCGGACGACACCGCGGCGGTGAACCCGCTGTTGTCCGGCAATGCGCTGACAGCGCTCTGCTCGGCGGTGCTGTGGGGCGGCGGCGACTTTTCCGGCGGCATGGGCGTGAAGGTGTCCGGCGGGACAGTGCGCGCGGGCCTGCGGATCGTGCTGCTCAGCCATACCGCCAGTTTCCTGGCACTGCTCACAATCGCTCATCTCCGCGGCGACCGCTTTCCACCAATGCCGTTCCTGGCCTGGGGCATCGGCGCAGGCGTCTTCGGCGGACTGTCCCTGGCGGCGTTTTATATTGCGCTCTCGCGTGGCGCGATGGGCGCCTCGGCGGCGGTGAGCGGGCTGCTGGCGGCGGCGATTCCGGCCGCAGTGGCGATGGTGCAGCAGGGCTTCCCGGGAGTGCGGCCGCTGATTGGATTCCTGACCGCGGGCGTGGCTATCTGGCTGATCGCCGCAGGTGACGCGGCGCACGAGTCGGCGAGCACCACGCTGCTGGCGGTGGGTGCGGGCATAGGCTTCGGCGTGTACTTCGTCGCGCTGAAGATGGCGAGTCCGGCGGGCGTCGTCTGGCCGATGGCGACCGCGCGCATCGGAAGCCTCTCGGCGTGCTCGCTGGTGGCCTGCGCAGTCGGGCTGTTCGGCGCGAAGGAGGCG
>JAICMT010000525.1 GCA_025929125.1 Acidobacteriaceae bacterium
ACCCAGATTGCGGCGTGCGGGTGGCTGCCAGACGAAGAGCTTGGCATCTACAGCGCGGAATACACGCGAACCGGTTTCCAAGGCGGCCTCCAATGGTATCGTTGCGGTACCAGCGGCAGGTACCGCAACGAGCTCGAAATCTTCTCGGGTCGCACGATCGACGTGCCCTCGTGTTTCATCGCCGGCAAAAGCGACTGGGGTGTCTACCAGACGCCCGGCGCCTTCCAGCGAATGCAGGGGGCGGCGTGCACGCGGATGCTCGGATGCCATCTGCTCGGCGGCGCGGGGCATTGGGTGCAGCAGGAGCAACCCGCCGAAGTCAGTCGGTTGCTCCTGCAATTTCTCACCCAGGGCGCCTTACCCTAGAGGGTGTTATGAACCTGCGGCAAGAATTGCGGCTTGTTTGAGCATGAGGCAGGCGAAGGCCGCGATGTGCAGCCCGGCGAGTGTGCTGGCGTAACGCTCGTAATCCTTGACCAGTCGTCGGCATCTGGTGGCCCAGGCGAAGGAGCGTTCGACAACCCAGCGGCGGGGCAGCAGCACGAAGCCGCGCTTGGCCTCGGACAACTTCACGACCTCCAACTCTATGCCATGGGCCTGCGCCGCAGCGGCGGGTTTGGCGCCGGTATAGCCCTGATCGACGAAGGCGATATCGACCGCGTCTCCGGTTGCCTCCTGCACGGCCTCAGCCAATCGCCCGACCTCGGCGCGATCGTCGGCGCTTGCCGGAGTCACATGCAGAGCGAGCAAGTGGCCGAGCGTGTCGACCGCCAGATGCAGCTTCGAGCCGCGCTTGCGTTTGGCCCCGTCATAGCCCGCCCGCGTGCCGCTCTCCGGCGTCGAACGCAGCGTGCGGCTGTCGAAAATGGCGGCGGAGGGCTCCTCATTGCGCCCCGCCGCCAGCCGCAGCACCGCGCGCAGATCATGCGCCAGGGCCTCAAAGCACCCCGCCGCCATCCAGCGCTGCGCCTGCTGGTAGACGGCCGCCCAAGGTGGAAGATCGTTGGGCATGGCGCGCCAGGCGATGCCGTAGCGGATCAGATAACGCAATCCGTTGAAAAGCTCGCGCAGGGAATGCTGCCGCTGCACGGCATCCTCGCGCATCAGCGCCAGATACGGCGCGACCAGACTCCATTCCTCATCAGACACATCGGAGGGATACGGCTTGCGCGCAATCGTCATTCATCATGACTGCACCAATCCCGCAGGAAAGTACATAACACCCTCTAGGCGTGGACAAGTCGAAGGCCGACGGACGTGCTGTCGTCGCCCAGCTCAAGGCGGTGCCGACGCGGGACCCGTTGTTCGGTGTCGGGCAGGTGCGGGCCGACGGCCGGGCCATTCACGACACACTGGCGCTGCGCGTGAAGGCGCCGCCGCAGTCGCACGGGCCGTGGGACCTGTTCGAGATGCTCAGCATCGTACCGGGCGACCAGGCGTTCCGCCCAATCTCTGCCGGAGGCTGCAAAGCGGCGGAGAACTGATCTCGGAGCGGGTTGCCGCACCAGCAACGGCTCCGCGACGTCATAGGCTTCGAGATCGGCGAGGG
>JAICMT010000500.1 GCA_025929125.1 Acidobacteriaceae bacterium
ACGGGCGCTGGTGCTATCTCGACCCGAAACTGGGTGCGATGCATGCGGTCGCTGAGGCGGCGCGCAAGGTGGCGTGTACCGGGGCTATACCAGTGGCCGCGACCAACTGCCTGAACTTCGGCAATCCGGAGAAGCCGGAGATCATGGCGCAGCTTTCGGCGGCGATCGATGGCATCGCCGAGGCGTGCACGGCGCTGGGTACTCCGATTACCGGCGGGAATGTTTCGCTCTACAACGAGACCAAGGGTGAAGGGATTTATCCGACGCCGGTGGTTGGCGTGGTGGGGCTGCTCGACGATGTGAGCAAGGCTGTGCCGAGCGGGTTTCAGCAAGAAGGGGATGCGATCCTCTTCCTCTCTGCATTTCGAAGAACGGGACGCCGGGTTGAACGGGACTTGGGCGCGGGCGCATTTGCGCAGAGTGCCGGTTGGCCGCTGTGGGGAGAGCCCGTCGTGCTCGATCTGCAGGAGGAAGCGGCGCTACATCAGGCGCTCGCGGCACTGGCCCAGCGCGGGCTGCTGCGTTCGGCGGCGGACATCAGTGACGGCGGATTCCTCATCACAACGGCCAAGGCTGCTCTGGCAAATGGGCTGGGAGCGGAGATTGCGACCGGTACCGCCAAGCCGGATCCCTTTTTCCTCACCGAAGTCTTGTTTGCGGAGATTGGCTCTTCCGTCATCGCCAGCTGCGCTCCGGGCGCTCTGGATGAAATACGAGATGTGCTGAAGAATTTCGCCGGAGCTTACGTAGCACCTCTGGGCACGGTGAGTGGCAGCTCGCTCCGGATCAGCATTCATGGTCAGGTTGCAATCGATGTACCGATTGCGGATCTGCAGCAGCCTTTCCGTTCCACCCTCGAATCCCAGCTCGCTGCAGAGGTGGTGACCGGATGAGCGATCTCGTGAACATCACCGGACTCGAGAAGCACGAGGAGCAGGACGACCTCACTCCGTTCGACAAACTGCGCGAAGAGTGCGGAGTCATGGCGGTCTATGGCCACGCCGATGCCGCTCGGATGACCTACTGGGGCCTGTACTCGCTGCAGCACCGCGGGCAGGAGTCGGCGGGCATTGCGACGGCGGATGGCCGCGACGTCACCGACATCAAGGGCATGGGCCTGGTCTCGGAGATCTTCACCGACGATGTGCTGGCGAAGCTGCCCGGCCACATGGCCATCGGCCACACGCGCTACTCGACCACCGGCGACTCGGCGCTGCTGAATGCGCAGCCCATCTCGGTGGAGTCGACCAAGGGACTGATTGCGATTGCGCATAACGGCAACCTCGTCAACCTCGGCAACTCGCGCGAGCGGCTGGAGCGCGATGGCGCGCTCTTCCAGACCACCTCCGACTCCGAGATCATCGTGCAGCTCATCGCGCACTCCAAGCAGTCCATGCTGGTGGACTGCATTGCGGACTCGCTCTCGCAGGTGGAGGGCGCGTTCTCGATTGTGATGATGACGCGCAACCGCATCTTCGCCGCGCGGGATCCGCATGGCTTCCGGCCGCTTTCGATGGGCCGCATTCCCGGGCAGAACGGCGCGCCGGATACGATCGTCTTCGCCAGCGAGACCTGCGCGTTTGACCTGCTGCATGCCAAGTACGAGCGCGACGTGGAACCGGGCGAGCTGGTGATGGTGAGCGAAGACGGCGTAACCAGCCGACGATTTGCGCGCGGCGTGGTGCCGCCCGCCTCCTGCATCTTCGAGCATGTGTACTTCGCGCGGCCGGACTCGCGTATCTTCGGACGCTGGGTGCAGAAG
>JAICMT010000096.1 GCA_025929125.1 Acidobacteriaceae bacterium
AGCAACTTGGGCTGAAGCTGGAGGCGGTCAAAGCGCCGGTGCCTGTGCTGGTGATCGATGCGGTGTCGAGGCCCAGTGCGAACTAGATGCAGTTGGAGCAGAGCCAAGGATGCGAGCTCAGCGCAGGATATCGACCGGGCCCGGCTCTTGTTGGCGCTTCTTCTTGTCCGGCGGGTGAGCCTTGAACCAGGCGTCCTGATCGGTCACCATCTGGGCGGTGGACTCGCGCAGGTCGCGAATGGATTCCAGCGCAAGTTTGCGGTCGACCGAGTAAACGGAGTTTTCCGGCACGGATTTCAGCGCTGAGGACCAGCGTTCTGTTCCCTCCAGCAGCTTGGGGAGGATCTTGCGCAGGTCGGCATGGCGCGGTCCATAGTCGTCCAGGTTGTCTCCCAGCTCGTCGGCAATGGAGGTGAACTGCTGGATGAGGTCGCGTGTGTCCTCCTCACGGCCCGGGCGCCGGGGTTTTGCATAGAGGTTGTTGACCTCCTCGATGCGAAGGTCCAGGAACTTGACGAAGAGCTCGATGCAATCGGCGGGCACCAGCCGAGCCTCGCGAATCTTCTCCACCTCTGCATTCGAAAGTGCGGACTCATCGCTCTGATCTCGGCCCATTGCTTTGAGCGCAGGCGCGAAGAGCACGAGCGCGAGGGACACAGCAGCGAGGCGGCGGATCCAGACGAGCGGCACAGGAGAACCTCTAGGTTTGGACGAGGAAAGCTAGAAGATGGTGTGTATGCGGGTGTGCCCTTGCACACCGTCAGCTTCCAAGCCTAATGCAGTGGCGGATCAGTGCGCGAAGACCTGACTCAGCAGTTCGTCATTCACCTGGTTCAGCTGCTTGAGCGTGTCTTTCACCACGGCCTGATCGTCCGTGGAGACCAGATGCATGTACTGACCAAGCCGGTAGGCGGCGTTGTGCATCAGCATCTCTGCATTCTTCAGCCGCTTGGTATCCCGCGCCATGTTCAGGTGGATCAGGTGCGCATACTTATCGATCTGCTTCAGCGTGGCGGTCGCCTGCTCGGTGTCTCCGTCGGAGAGCTCCTGGCCCGCCTTCTGGGTCATGGCCTGCACCAGCTCGGTGTAGAGGAAGCACTGCTCGCGGGGCTTAGCTTCGGTGGCTCGCTGTTCCAGGGCCTTAAGGGCCTCGGGGGTGTAGGCTTCCGCACCGGCGGCTCGCATCGGATGGGCCACACAGAAGGAGCTGACGAGTAGAAAGAGGGGAACGAACTGTCGAACCGGCCGGTAAAGGAAGCTCATAAGTCACCTCGTGGTGATCTTGTGTCGTGAGCTGTACTGCCGCGTACGGGAAGCAAGAGGAACCAGCAAATTCGAGCTTACTTCAGGTGCGCGAGTTCCGAAATTCGTTTCCGGGCCTGCGACTCCTCGTCCGGAAACTTTCCGCTGGCCGCTGCCAGAAACTTCTTGTACAACTCAGCGGCTTGGCTGCTTTGATGCAACGAGTCATACGCCGTTGCCTGCAGGAACAGCGCAGCAGGGGACGGTTGCTGCACTGTAGCACGCAGAGCCAGCGCCTGCAAGCACAGTCTTGGGTTGTCCGACTCGGAGGCGGCAAAGGCAAGGTGGAGCGCGGCGTCGGCCAAGTCATCCCGGCTGGAAAAGGCGGAAGGGTTGGCGAGGGCCTGTTGCAGCAGCCGGGCGGCTTCCGACGGGCGGTGCAGCCGGATCAGCGCTTCGGCGCGGCTGTCCAGCAGTGTCGGATCGGGATGGTCGCCCGCGGCGGCAATCGCAGCGGCATAGAGCGGCTCAGCCTGGTCCGGGTGGCCGGTTTCCACGTACACGCGGGCAAGTAGCCGGGTGATGTTGGGGTCGCTGGGATTCGCAGTATGCAGCTTTTCGAGCAGAGGTGCCGCCTGCTTCTCCAGCGCCGGATCGCCGGAGGTCAGGTCCAGCTGGGCGAGCTGGGCGGTAAAGGTGGGATCTCCCGGATGCTGGGCCAGCGCCTGGTTTAGCACCGTCTGGGCTTCGCTGACATTGTGCTGGGCAATCAGCGCATGAACCAGGCCGGCGGTGGCCTCGGAGTCGCCGGCGTTCTGCGGCAAAGCCAGGTACTTGCGGTACGCGCGTGCGGCTCCGGCAGGGTCAGAAGCGGCCTCGGCAATTTGCGCCGACAGCAGAATGTCATCGGGCTGCTCGGAGCTGAGGTGAATGGCATCCAGCAGTTCCGACGATGCCGAGGAGGGGTTGGCACGCTGGTCGATGCGGGCCAGAGCGCGCAGTGCGCGGGCCTTCAGCTCCGGCTCGGCCTCGGGAATCGAGACTGCGGTGGAGAGCTCCTTGCGGGCCTCGGCGGTTCGCCCGGCGCGGGCAAGCAGAAGGCCGAGCCCGACATGGGGCGGAGCGAAGAGGGGATTGGCGTCGATGGACTGGCGGTAGGCGGCCTCCGGCGTAAGCTGCGCAGGGGAGGCCGT
This sequence comes from Acidobacteriaceae bacterium, assembly GCA_025929125.1. Taxonomy (GTDB): domain Bacteria; phylum Acidobacteriota; class Terriglobia; order Terriglobales; family Acidobacteriaceae; genus Edaphobacter. Next base: position 2,436 of record JAICMT010000096.1, read on the forward strand.
CGTGCCATCGGGGCGGTCGGCCAGGGCTTCCAGCGTCAGTCCAAGGTCGTAGAGGACCTCTGGAGTTTTCGGCGACTGGACGTTCAGCCGGGTCAGCAGATCGAGCGCGCCCCGCAGGTCGCCGGATGAAAGAGCGTCGTTCGCCTTTTGGACCTCGGCGGCGAGGGGGCTCCGCTCTTCAGTGGGATGGGAGAAGTCCTGCGCCGCGGCTGAGGCGGCGAGAGCAGCGAGTACGGCAAATCGAAGGGCGGAGCGGAGCAGCATGAAGATTCCTGTTACGAAAGGCTACGTAAGCTAGACTACCGGACCCGCAGGTTGTGAGTCTTGGCCGGTGGAGGAAGAGCTCATTGGACGCATCTAACCGATTCGGGTGGGGGCAGGTCGGATGCCGGTTGAGTCCATCGATTCGTCACAAACAGGCAGCGCGGAACGCGATCCCTGGTCCTGGCGCAGAGTTCCGCGACGGCACTGGCGGGTTCTGGCCGTCGGAGCGGCGGTGCTCTTCGTACTCGCTGGCTTGGCCTGGCTTCTGAATTCCCAGTGGCCTTATCGCTACAAGAAGGTCAAGCCGATGCTTGAGAGTGTGTTCGCAAGCCACATCGAGTTCGGCAAGTATCGGCGCATCTACTTCCCCAATCCGGGCTTTGAGGCAGACCACCTGACCCTGCGCAGGGACACAGCGCCGAATCTGCCGCCGGTGGGCTCCATCGAACATGTCCGGGTCGAAGGAAGATGGCTGGACCTGCTGCTGCTGCGCAAACGCGTTCAGCGGGTAGAGGCGGACGGCCTGCATGTCGTCATCCCACCGGTGGGCAGCGAGGCGAACCACCAGGACTTTCCGAAAGGGAGCGCCGCAGACTTCGCCGGGCCGACGATGAAGGTAGGCGAGCTGGACATTTACAACGCACTGCTGGACCTCATGCGTTCGGACGGGCAACGCTATTCCTTCCCGATCTGGCGATTGGTAATGACGAACGTTCACCGCGGGGACGAGGTTGGCTTCCGGCTGAAGATGCGAAATGCCGTGCCCATGGGAGACATTGAGGCGGAGGGCAAATTGGGACCGTTGCGCCCCGACGACCTGGGGCAGAGCCCGGTAAGTGGTCACTTCACGTTTACCGGCGTCCGGCTGCAGGATGTCGGCGCCTTGCGCGGCGTGCTTCAGTCCCGAGGCGACTTCCATGGAGCGCTGGGTGGCATTGAAGTGGAAGGCAGCGGCGACGTACCGGACTTTGCTGTGGGGGATGGGCAGTCCAAGCACGTCCGCGCCACCGCACAGGTGGCCGTGAATGCGTTGAATGGGGATGTGACGCTGCACGCGGTCGACCTCCACACGGGCGCCACCGACGTGCTTGCGAAGGGAGCCATCGCCGGTTCGCCTGCAACTACGGATCTAGAGATAATGGTGAGGCGAGGCAGGGCAGAGGACCTCCTGCAACCTTTCATGCGATCGCGTGCGCCGGTCACCGGCCCAGTGCAGCTTCACTCGACTGCTCACCTAGCGGCGGCGGGCAGGAAGTTCCTCGAGCGGCTGACCATGTCCGGCCACTTCGATATACCACAGGAGAAAATCACCAATCGCCAGACGGCGAAGAGCCTGACCGCCTTCAGCGAGCGGGCCCAGGGTGGGCACGAGCCGACGCAGGATGTAAGCGAGGATCAGCCGCAACCCATCTCCAGCCTCACAGGAGACGTAACCATCCGCGATGGGGTCGCCCATGCCAAGGCGCTGACCTTCGAGCTGCCGGGCGCTGCAGCGCACCTCAGCGGCGATTTCGACCTGCGCAACCAGCATGCAGACCTGACCGGTGATCTGCGTATGCAAGCGGATCTCTCCCACGCAGCCACGGGGTTCAAATCCATTCTGCTGAAGCCATTCGCTCCGTTCTTCCATAAGAAACATGCAGGCGCAGACGTACCCATCCGGGTCACCGGAGCGCCGCACCGGTATCGCGTCAGCCAGAATGTTCTGAAGTAGAAGCGTTGCGCGAGTGATTCGCGCAGGCGGGACTAGACGTGGTTGAGGGCGTTGTCGAATCCGGTGCCGACCAGTCTCACGTAGCCGGAGATCGAATTGGCAATGCCGTTGATCCCCGCCACGGTCCCCAGGCCAATGGTCGCCGCAATCAGCGCATACTCGATCATGTCCTGTCCGGACTCGTCGGAGAGCAGCCGGGCAAGATGGATGACGCAGTTCAAGTTTGTAAAGACGACCGTTCCGAAGGAGGTTGACACAGGATCTCCACCCATTTCCTTGTGTGACTCTCTGTTGCTTCTACGGTAGTCACTTCGAGTGTCAGCTACACTCCCACGAATGTTGTACTTAGCTCATCGCTCTGCCTAAACGGGGCTGCGTTTCAGCAGATAATCCAGCCCGCAAAGCCGGTACCAGCGATAGCCGTACGGCTCCAGCAGCAGCGTATGGCCGCCGTCTTGATCCGGCTGGCTGTGGTCATGGGAGAGCAGGTTGGTCAACTCGCAGCGGTTGGCCGGCTCGCCGATCTTGAACGTGATCTCCCGGGGCTCCGAAGAAAGGTTGTGGATCGTTAACACCGAGTTGCCACGCCAGGTGTAGAGCATCCCCAGCGCATCGGCGGCGCGCAGGCTCAGAAAGCTGAAGTCTCCCCACCCGATCTCCGGCACCTCCTTGCGCATGCGTATGATGCGCTCCATCCAGTTCAGCAGCGACTCCGGATTCCGCCGTTGGTCGGCGACATTCACGTGCTGATACCCGTAGGGCCCATCGCTGATGAGCGGCAGCACCGGTTTTTCGCAGAGCGTGAAACCGGCCTCCGCCTCGTCCGACCACTGCATTGGCGTGCGCGCGCAATTGCGCTCCGGCAGTTCGAGGTTATCGCCCATGCCGATCTCGTCGCCATAGCGGAGAACCGGCGTGCCGGGCATCGTCATCATCAGGCTGTACGCCAGCTCGATGCGCCTTCGGTCGCCCTGCAGCATGGGAGCCAGACGCCGCCGGATACCCCGGTTATAGAGTTGCATCTCAGGCTTCGGGCCGAACTCCTCGAAGACCTTCTCGCGCTGCTCTGGCTCCAGACGCCCAAGGTCCAACTCGTCGTGGTTGCGCAGAAAATTTCCCCATTGTGCGCTGGCCGGCCGTGGTCTCGTCTGTTTCAGCGCTTTCATCAGCGGCCGGCAGTCTGCCGCGGCCATCGCGTAGAACAGCCGCTGATTGGCGTGGAAGTTGAACATCATCTGCAGGCGCTCACCGGCGACCCCGAAGTACTCCATATCCGTACCCGGCAGTACGTTGGCCTCGGCCAGGATGATCGCCTCTCCCTCTCGCCAGGTGAGAAACTGCGCGAACTCGCGCAGCATGTCGTACTGCTCCACCTGCTTGCCGTCGGAAACCCTCGGCCCTTTGGTCGCGATTACGAAGGGCACCGCGTCCATGCGGAAGCCGGAGACGCCGAGCTGCAGCCAGAAACCCATGATCTTCAGGATCTCGGCGCGCACCTCCGGATTTGAAGTGTTCAGATCCGGCTGGAATTTGTAAAAGCGATGGAAGTAGTACATCCGCGCTTCGCGGTCATAGTCCCAGGTGGACTTCTGTACGCCTGGAAAAACCACTCCGGATGCCGCGTCCTTCGGCTTCTTCTTCGACCATACGTACCAGTCTCGGTAGGGCGACTCCGGATCTTCGCGGGCCGATTGGAACCACGGATGCTGGTCCGAGGTGTGGTTCACCACCAGATCGATCAGCACCCGCATACCACGCTGCCGACAGCCATGGGTGAACTCGACGAAATCGCCCAGCGTTCCGTAGCGCGGGTCCACTCCGTAGTAATCGCTCACGTCGTAGCCGTCATCCCGCATCGGCGA
>JAICMT010000428.1 GCA_025929125.1 Acidobacteriaceae bacterium
AGGTGGGCTCTGGTGGAGACCAACCCGCCAAGGAATAGCTGGCCGCAAACTCATCAAGACGATGGGATCGGGGGCGGAGCCGACAAAGGCTTCGCCTCCGGTTTGAAGCAAAGAACACATCGGATTGATAGATTTGCCGATGCCTCAGAAAACTCATAACGAATGGCTCCGTTTGCCGCGACCGTTCGGGGCGGCAGCCGCAGATTCGGCTTGTTGTTGATCCGGCAGGGGAATCAGTCCGGCTTTGCGGCGTTCTTTCAGCCGATAGCTTTCACCACGAATGTTCACCGTTGTTGAATGATGAAGCAGGCGGTCGAGAATCGCGGTCGCGATGATCGGGTCGCCGAAGATGGAGCCCCATTCGCCGTAGCTTTTGTTCGAAGTGAGAATGATGCTTCCTCGTTCGTACCGGGCGCTGATCAGCTGGAAGAAAATCGTCGCGCCCAGATCATCCAGCGGCAGATACCCCATCTCGTCAATGATGAGAACCTTCGGGGCCAGGTAAATGCGCAACCGGCGATCCAGTCGTCCTTCCCGGTAAGCCCGCCCGAGATCGGTCACCAGATCGTGAGCGGTCATGAAGTAAGCTGCCTGTCCGGCCTGAATGGATGTCTCCGCCAGGGCCACTGCCAGATGAGTTTTTCCCACGCCGGGCGGACCGAGCAGGATCACATTGGAAGCCTCGTGCACGAACCGCAGCGTGCGCAGTTCGCGGATCTGCCGCTCGTCGATCGAGGGCTGAAAACCAAAATCGAACTGATCGAACGTCTTCACGTATGGCAGGTGTGCCAGCTGCAACCGCGTCTTCAGGTACCGCTGTTTGCGCGCGTCCGCTTCCGCGCTCATAACTTCGAGCAGGAAGTCGGCATAAGACGGTTCTTTCTTCGAAGCGGCTTCGAGCAATGTGTCCAGCCGGGCATCGATGGCCGTCAGAGTCAGTCCCGCCAGTGTGGTTCGCAAACGCTCCAGAGAGGTCATCGGCTGCCTCCCGTTGCGAGGCTTTCATATGCCGCCAGAGGGCGGTGTTCCACAACCGGCGCGCTCTGCTCGATGTGGATCAAGGTCTTGCCGTGCTGGTTGCCTCCCAGCGGTATGCCCGCATGGTGATCGTTGAGAGTGATCACCTGATGATGTCGCACTGCCTGTACATGCGCCGCGATGCGTTCGGCGCCGTAGCGGACCTCGACGTAGCGGCCGTGATCGCGCACCCAGACTTCTTTGCCCGCATACTGCCACGGCACCGAGTATCGGCTGCCGTGCCATGAAACGTATGCGTCCCGTGCCACCTTCCTCTGTTCGTCATCCATGTATGGATAGGGCGGACGCCGGTTCACCGGCTGCATGGCGAACTGATCCTCATCCCACCGAAGCAGAACCTGCTCATGTGTAGTGCCGTGGACCCGCTGGTTGGCGACCTCTGCGACCCAGCGGCGCAGCTCGGCGTTGAGATCGCTGAGGTTGGCAGGCTCCCGCCCCTGCAGACCGCATAAGAAGTTTCGCCGCACGTACTTCACGCCCGATTCCACTTTGCCTTTGGTCTGCGCCCGGTAAGGCCGGCACAACCGCGGCGTGAAGCCCCAGTAGCGCGCGAAATCGAGGAAAACTGCATTCCAGATGATCTCCCCGCGTTCATCCATCCCGGTCCAGATGGTTCTCATCCGGTCATAGAGAATCTCCTCCGGCACAGCGCCCCACTCGTTGAACGCCGCTTCGTGCATGCGCAGCAGCGTGCCGAGTTTCTGGTCCGTCGCCGCTTCCGCCATCATTCGGCGGCTATAGCCGAGAGTGATGGTGAAGCCCCACAGTGCGCAATCGATGCCTTGCCCGGTCAGCGAACCGAGATGGCCCCAGTCCACTTGCGCCTGCTTACCCGGCATCGTCTCGAACCTTCGTACCGCGACCGACAATGCCTCCTTCCGTTGTGGTCGCAACCAGTCCGTCAAAATCGTGTAACCGCCGGTGTAGCTGCGCTCGCGCAGTTCGCGGAACAGCACCTGCGCGTTCCAGACTCCGGCCTGCATCCGGTCCTTGAGATACGGTTTGAATGGTTCCAGCTTGCTCACCGGAGCCGGTCTCGGTCCATAGACCGGCCTGCCAGCCGGCTTCAGCAAGTATCTGGTGATCGTTTTTCGGCTGTACCCCGTCAATCGGCTGATCGCCCGAATGTTCAGCCCTTCTCTTTTGAGCTCTTGAATCTCCTCCACGTCTTTGCCCCTGAACACATGCCGTCCCTCCTCTGTTTCCAGATTCGGTACGGGTTGGCACCTCCAGGGGTGGCCTACTTTTCAACCGGCATTATGGGGATTTTTGCACCGGCGCTGACAGTTGGTGCAGTGGGACACTTCCGAGCATGACTGGCTGGAAGGAAAAGGGCCGGTTCGCTACCTTGTGCGGATGATCGACGACGCGACCAGTTGGAGCTGGGGAGGATGCGCAAGGCGTTTCGCTGGTGCCGACAAAGCTC
>JAICMT010000465.1 GCA_025929125.1 Acidobacteriaceae bacterium
AGCTACGAAGTTTCGGTAAAAGATGGGGCGTGGGCGGATTCCGGCATCGACGTGGCTGCCGGAGAGGTGCTGAGCTTCGAAGCCAAAGGCCAGATCACGCTGGCAGGCGAGCGAGTTACGGGACCGGGGGGCGTCGAGCGCGGGTTCAAGGATCTGCTGCGCATCTTTCCGCTGAACTCGGCTAAAACAGGCGAGCTGATCGGGCGGCTGAGCAACGTGGACGCTTCGTACCCGTTTGAGATCGGAGCGCAGGGCAAGATCACGATGCCGACTCGGGGGCGGCTGTTCCTGCGGGTGAATGCAAGCGACGATCTGCAGGCGGCTGGCGAGTTCAAGGTGAAGATTCAACCCGCAAAGGTGGAACCTGCCGAGGCGAAGGCGGCTGCCCCGCAGAATGGGGAGGAACTGGCGAAGCTGATCTTGCCCGCGACGTTTGCGGGGATTCCGCGGCGGGTGCGGGATGCGGCCGGGGATCCGGGCGACATGGTGAACTTTGCGCTGCTGGGCACCAAGGAGCAGGTAGAAGCAGCCTTCAAAGCCGCGGGATGGGTGCAGGTCGACAAGACCGTGGGCGAGGCGGTGCTGCACGGCATCCTTTCCACCCTGGGCAAAGAGGCGTACACCGAGATGCCCATGAGCACGCTGTACCTGTTCGGCCGGCCGCAGGACTTGTCGTTTGCGCGCGGCGATCCGCTGAAGATTGCCGCCGAACGCCACCATCTGCGGGTTTGGCAGACGGAGCTGATGGTGGCAGGGGCGCCGCTGTGGGTGGGCTCGGCGACCCACGATATCGGCTTTGAGACCGACCAGCGCAACGGCGGCGTGACCCACAGGATTGATCCCAAGGTGGATGGCGAACGGCAGTTTCTGCTGGAGAGCTTTGACGCGGCGGGCGTGTTTTCGAGCGCCGCCTACGTGACGCCTGCCGATCCGGTGCGGGAGGCGCGGACGGCCACCGGGGGCGAGTTCAGCTCCGACGGGCGGATTGTGGCGATGCGGCTGAAGTAGGCGCCGGTTTGGGAGATCCAGCGAGGGGGCGTGTTCTATGGCGACCCGGAAAGGCGGCCCCAGGGACGTCAGGGGGAAAAATTGCTGGTAGGCTCAACCAGCCGGCAAGTTGCAGGTGCAGGCAGCATCTTAGAATCAGGCAGTTTACGAGGAGGACGGATATGAAGGTTCGCAGGATCTTAGGTCTGCTAGCGGCGGCGCTGCTTTGCATCGCGATGTCTGCTCCGGCGTTTGCAGCGCAGGTGCCGGCGGGAACAGCAACCGGCAAGCCCAAAACGGTTACACCGGGCTCAAAGAGCAAGTCAACGATGGCCCCGGTGTCGCAGAACGGTACCGCCGCGGAGAAGCCGACCGCGGGCAAGCAGATGCTGGACATCAATACGGCGACGGAAGACCAGCTGAAGGCGCTTCCGGGAGTCGGCGATGCGTATGCAGCGCGCATCGTCAAGGGGCGTCCGTACACGGCCAAGAACCAGCTAACGCAGAAGGGCATTATTCCCCAGGCGACGTACGACAAGATCAAGGACCAGATCGTCGCGCATCACGCGAAGTAGGGCTGCAGCCGAGCGGGGTGCGTCCGGAGAACCTGGATGCACCCGGCCTGGTTTCCGGCTGCGGAGTTATGACCGGGTTGGCGCGGCCGGCATGCAGGATGCAACAATCCGGTATGGCCAATTTAACCCTGGTGTATGGAATGCGGCTGCTCCCCTCGGATGAAGTGGAGAGCGTGGGTGAGGCGCCGGTGGTGCTGAAGAACGGAAATCAGGCGCGAGTGACGATGCATGTGCTGGAAGGCAGCCGTGCCGAGATTGAAGCGCAGCTCCGCCTGAGCATCGAGGCGTTCTTCGATTTCTATCCTGAGATCTGAGCTGCGAACCGGGGGCAGCTGATCCGTTTCGCCTGGCTTGCGTTGCGGCGAAGGCTTTCGGTCGCGCTTTTTTCGATCGACTTGACACTCGCGCCAACCCGCGCGTACTGTCGCTGACACTTGTCGTAGACGCACCGACGGGAGTCATAGGATGCCGATCCGCCTCACCCGGCTTGAAATTCAACTGATGGAGACCGTCTGGGCACGCGGCGAGGCCTCCATCCGCGAGATGCA
>JAICMT010000292.1 GCA_025929125.1 Acidobacteriaceae bacterium
AGGACAACCTTGCCGTCTTTGGAACCGCGCGCCTCGATGGCTCCGGGTTCATACGGCACCTTCCATTCCACATGCCCCAGGTGCGGCACCTTCTGGCTCCCCACGCTCTTCCCGTTCACAAACAACTCCACTTCGTCCAGGTTGGAGTAGACCCACACGGGAATCTCGTCGCCCTCTCGTCCATGCCAGTCCCAGTGCGGGAAAAGGTGGAGCGAGGGCTCGTTCCGCCACCACGCCCTGTAGTAGTAGAAGTAGTCCTTGGGGAAGCCGCACATATCGACGATGCCGAACTGTGAGTTGATCGACGGCCATCCGTACGGGGTCGGCTCACCGCGATAGTCGAAGCCGGTCCAGGCAAACCCGCCTGCCTCCCACTCTCTGGTGCCGTAGAACTTCCACCATGCCTCGGGTGTCTCGCCCCAGGCCACTACGCCGTCGTAGCTATTGACGGTATTCCGCAGGCGATCGGAGGTGTAAACGCCGCGCGTGCTGATGGCGCTCGAAGTCTCCGAGCCAAAAATCGGCCGCTTCGGATACTTCTTGTGAAAGGGTTCCGGAAATTTTGGGGTGTTGTAGTTGAAGCCCACCAGATCCAAAGGAACGGAGTCGCCTTTCTCATTGTCTCCGTTCACCGCAGCCGAGACCACACGCGTCGGGTCCAGCTCATGGCATCGTTGCACCATCGAGGTAGCGATCCTCTGCCCCTGTTCCGCCATGGCCGCCTGCAACTGCCACTCTTCGTTTCCGATGGACCAGATGATGATGGAAGGCGAGTTGCGATAGCGTTTCACCATGCGGTCCAGTTGCTCCATGCCTTCGGCATTCGAGCTCATCTGGCGCGTCTCGCACATCATCATCACGCCCATGCGATCGCACGCCTGCACCCATTCCGGAGTCGGCATGTTATGCGAGGTGCGCACCGCGTTGCACCCCATCTCGCGCAGCACCGACATGCGGAAGTACTGCAGCGCATCCGGCAGGGCCGCGCCCACCCCGGCATGGTCCTGGTGATTGCAGGTTCCCTGAATCTTGAGTGGCTTGCCATTGAGGAAAAAGCCCTTGTCCGCATCGAAAACGGCAGTGCGCACGCCGAACGGAATGCGCTCCGCATCTACCGTCTTGCCAGCCGTCTTCACCGTCACCTCCGCGGAGTAGAGGGTCGGCGCATCCACCGACCACAGCGCGGCATTCGCGATTCGCGCAGTCGCCTTGTAAGCACCGGACCCGTTGACTGCAAGCATCTGTGCCGGCGATTCCGCTGTGGCCACCGTGGCGCCCTTTGCATCGAGGATCCTCCAGCTCACCGAGGAGGTCGCCGGCTGCGTCCCCTCGTTCTGCACCAGAGTCGAAAGCGATAGCGTGGCGGAGTTCCCGTGGAGATCGCTGCGAACCACGGTCTCCCACTTGCCCAGATGCACCGCATCGGTCTTGGTCAACCAGACGTGACGGTAGATTCCGGCTCCCTCATAGAACCATCCGTCGCCAAAGCTCGCGTCTACCCGTGCCACGACACAGTTCTTGGCTCCATAGGCAAGGAAATCGGTCAGATCAAAACGGAACGGAGCGTAGCCGTTGTTGTTCCGGCCCACAAAACATCCGTTCACGAAGACCAGCGAATCACGAAACGCGCCATCGAACTCCACCCAGATGCGCCGCCCGGCGTCGGACGCGGGAACGTCGAACTCGCGACGGTACCAGCCCACGCTAGTCTCCGGAAACCTGCGGCCCAGCGGCTTGTAGCCGTGCGAGCGCAGCGGCGCATCGCCTTCGCCGGACTCGTCATGCTCAAACGGCAGCTCGACCGCCCAGTCGTGAGGGAGGTCCAGCGTTCTCCACCCGGAATCGTCATAGCCAGCCTTCGCTATTTTGAAATCACCGGTCTTGGCAAAATCGGACTGCCCGAATCCGAACCCGAAATCCTTGCTGGGGTCGGCCCCGTTGCCCAACTTGAACTTCCATCCGAAGTCAAACAGCAGCTCTTCGCGCGGTCCAATGGAGCCGGTGGCGGCAGAAGTCCCACCTGCTGCCTCCAGCATGGAAGCGGCACGGGCAAAGGCGCTCCGCTCCATGAGCGACGAACCGGACAGTGCAAGACCTGAAGCAATCAAATGACGACGCGAGATGCTGGACATGGTTTCCCCTTGCTGAGATCTGGAACCGGCAGTACGGAAGGGCGCTTCGCTGTGGGGACAGTTTGAGTCCCTGAAACAGCCTTCAGCCCACGCCCCGATCATTGTATTGCGAGAAGCGCACTCCTCAAGCGATCTTGAAGGCACGATGGACAAAGCCGGCCAGCCGTGCTCACGCCTGTTCTCCAAAAATGAGTCATCGATACAGCAACTGTTACAGTAGCGGAGAGCCATGAATCCTACAACCAATAGCTGGATCACTTCCACGCGTCGCGTAGCGCTTCTGACCCTGTTCGCCCTGTCCAGCTCCGCCCTGGCGAGCTACGCGGCAAAGCCCGTCACAGTCAGCAGCCCCGACAAAAAAATCACGGCCGAGCTCAGCGTGAGTTCCGGCTCGCTTACCTATCGGATTCTTGTCGATGGGCATCAGGTCCTCGCTCCGTCGCGCATCGGCATCCTCAGCGATGGCATCGAGCTCGGCGAAGCGGCAACCCTGGGCTCGCCTCGCAGCCACTCCATCCGGGAGCAATACCCGTTTATGGGCGGACATTCGTTGGCTATCAATCACGCCAACGAAGCCACCATCCCGGTCACCTCCCATGGCGAATCCTTCTCGGTTGACCTCCACGTGGCCGACGACGGTGTTGGGATTCGCATGCGCCTCCCGGCAAAGGGCGGCAGAAAAATCCAAGCGGACCGTTCCAGCTGGAAGCTGGAGGGCGATCCCACCGCGTGGGTGGACAAGCTCGATAACTCATACGAGAGCCTCTACCGGACAACCACTCTCAGCCAGCTGACCAGCGAGCCCATGGGAATGCCGATCACCTTCCACACCGGCGGACTGTACGTGACCATCACCGAAGCCCAGATCAAGGATTACGGCGATCTCGCGGTTAAGCGCGGCGATGACGGAGCCCTGCAAGGCTATCTCTACGCCGATCCCCAGGGTTGGACCACCGATGATGCCGTCGTTCAGCCCTGGCGCGTGACCATCATCGCCCGCGATCTGACCACGCTGGTGAACACGACGCTCGTGCAGAACCTGAACCCGCCTCCCTCCGCTGATCTGGCCAAAGCCGACTGGATCAAGCCTGGCCGATCATCCTGGCAATGGCTCGCGATCGGCGATCCCAAACAGGCGGACCAGCAGCAATGGGTCGACTGGACCAATCAGCTCGGATTCGAGTATTACCTCATCGACGAAGGTTGGGAGAAATGGAACGATCCATGGAACGCTCTCAAATCCGTCGCAGAGTACGCGAAGAGCAAGAACGTCAAGCTCTGGATATGGGTGCATAGCCGCGAAGTCCACGACCCCGAGGCAAGGCAGACTCTGTTCCGCAGAGCCGCGGAGTTG
>JAICMT010000031.1 GCA_025929125.1 Acidobacteriaceae bacterium
AATCCGTCCTAGAATTATCTATGTGAGTACCGAGATACTGTCCGCCCCGACCTCCGACGCTGTAACCGGCATCAAGCCCATCCGCCGAGCGCTCCTCTCCGTAACCGACAAGACTGGGCTGGTCGAATTTGCCCGAACCCTCGCTACGCATGGCGTCGAGCTGGTCTCGACCGGAGGCACGTCCCGTGCTCTGCGCGATGCCGGGTTGCAGGTGCGCGACATCAGCGATCTCACCGGCTTCCCAGAGATGCTGGACGGCCGAGTGAAGACTCTTCATCCCAAGGTTCACGGAGGCATCCTGCACGTCCGAGGCAGCGCGGAGCACGTGGCCTCCATCACCGAGCATGAGATCCAGCCCATCGATATGGTGGTGGTCAATCTCTATGCGTTCGAAAAGACGGCTGCGAAGCCGGGCGTGGCGTTCGCCGATATCGTCGAAAACATCGACATCGGGGGGCCTTCGATGGTGCGCTCGGCGGCCAAGAACTTCGAGGACGTGGCGATCGTGACCTCGGTGGCCGACTATTCCGGCATCACCGAAGAGTTTGCCGCGAACGACGGCGGCCTGAGCCTTGCCACGCGCTGGCGTCTGGCTAAGGCTGCGTTCGCGACGACAGCAGCCTACGATGCGGGGATCGCCGCCACGCTGGACACTCTCGCCGGACCTGCCCCTCACGGAGCGCCGGCCGTCTTCGACCGCGCTGCCATGCCGCAGGCCATCCGAATCATCGATCCGCTCAAGAGCATCCTTCGCTATGGCGAGAACCCCCACCAGCGAGCCGCCCTGTATGTCGATGGCACGGGGCGGGGAATCGCCGCCGCAGAGCAACTCCAGGGGAAGGAGCTGAGCTACAACAACATTGTGGATCTGGACGCATGCTGGGAGCTCGTTCGCGAGTTTGACGCCTCGGCTGAGGCGGCCGTCGCCATTATCAAGCACACCAATCCCTGTGGCGCTGCGACGGCTTCTACGGTTCTGGAGGCCTATCAACGGGCGCTCGAGGCAGATCCCATCTCTGCATTTGGCGGGGTCATCGGAATCAACCGGGAGGTGGACGGGGCCGCCGCCGAGGAGATCGCCAAACTTTTCGTTGAAGCTATTGTCGCGCCGGGCTTTACCCCGGATGCCCTGTCCAGGTTTGCAGCCCGCAAAAACCTCCGGCTGCTCCAGATAGCGCCTGAGCCGACCGGATCCGGCGGTCCGGAACGCATGCTGAAGCAGGTCTCTGGCGGATTTCTGATGCAGGATGTTGATCGCCATCAAGTCAGCGATTCCGACCTACGTGTCGTCACGGAACGGCAGCCTACCGCGGAGGAGTTGCGGGCACTGCGCTTTGCCTGGAGGGTGTGCAAGCACGTGAAATCAAATGCGATCATCTATGCCCGATTCCGTGGAGAGGGCGGCCAAACCGTCGGCATCGGTGCAGGCCAGATGAGCCGGGTGGATGCGGCGCGTTTTGGCGCAATGAAAGCGGTGCTGCCGCTGGAGGACACCGTTGCCGCCTCCGATGCGTACTTCCCATTTGCGGATGGACTGGAAACCGTGGCAAATGCCGGAGCTACGGCGGTGATCCAGCCGGGCGGCTCAGTGAGGGACCAGGAGGTGATCGACGCCGCAAACCGGCTGGGAATCGCCATGGTATTTACCGGAATCCGGCACTTCCGTCATGGCTGATCTTCTGTGTACCCGTTGATCCTGCTATCCGAGGCTTACCCGGGCCGACTATAATAATGCCCGATCTGGCTGGCGCATTTGAGTCGTGGCATCCAGGCGTAATGTGTTGATCACCCTATGGATTCCCTTATGGTCAGCATCCAATCATTCCAGCGAATCGTCTAACCAATGCCTGTGTGTGCCTCATCTTCCTGCCGGATAGGAAATTACATCTCATGATTATGTTTCGTGCTCCGCTGATGCGCTCCTTCGGACTTGTCTCTGTCGCAGGGGCGCTGCTCGTTAGCCCCGCACTGCTGGCAGCTCAAAGCGCTAAACCCGCTGGGGCCTCCACTTCGCAGGCCTCCGGCTCCGCGGAGCCGGATCGATCCAGCGCGTACTACCACTACGGCCTGGCTCATCTTTACGAGGAGATGGCGGTCAGCGCGGGGCGTCCGGATTACGCAACGCAGGCGGTTGAGGAGTATAAGCTTGCTCTCAACGCGGACCCTAACTCCGCTGAGTTGCAGGATGGATTGGCGGAGCTTTATTTCCGCATCGGCCGGGTCCAGGACGCGATCAACACCGCCAAGGAACAGATCAAGCGCAATCCCAACGATGTAGACGCGCACACCCTTCTTGGACAGATCTATGTCCGGTCCCTGGGGGATATGCACGGCCAGCAGTCCAGCCAGATCCTCCAGCTCGCCATCGCTGAGTATGAAACCCTGGCTAAACTCAAGCCGAAAGAGACCGAGCCCAAGCTGCTTCTGGGCCAGCTGTATGCACTGAATCAGGAACCCGCGAAGGCCGAGGCCCAGTTCAAAGCCGCGCAGAACCTGGACGCCAACTCCGAAGACGCAGTGCTCAACATAGCGCGCCTCTATAGCGAGCAGGGAAACCTCAACCAGGCTGCGCAGGCGATCGCAGCGATCCCAGAGCAAGACCGTACCGCGCGTATGGAGCTGGCACTTGGTGCCACCTACGAGCAGTTGAAGAAGTATAAGGATGCCGCTGCCGCTTACAAGCGTGCATTCGATCTGGAACCGGATAACGCAGATGCGCAAAAGGCTCTTTCCTCGGCTCTGCTGCAGGACGGTCAGCTGGATGAGGCAATGAAGGTCCTAGATTCGATTGCGGCCTCCGATCCTTCCGATGCCCAGACGCAGATCCGGATTGCCGAAGTGCAACGCCGGAAGGGCAACTACAACGAATCGCTGGCCACCCTGGAGAAGCTGCACGGTAGCGTTCAAGATGGTTCACCCGAAGATCTCCAGCTTCACGCCGACGAGGCGCTCGTATATGACGCGCTTGGAAAGTACGACCAAGCGGTTGGCAGCCTCACCAAGCTGCTCGATCAGCTCTCACACCCGGACGGCAAGTACAACGATCAGGAGAAGCAGAGCCGGGCGTTCCTGCTCGACCGTCTCGGAATGATTCTCCGCGAGCAGAATAAGACCACAGAAGCCATCAATGCCTATAAGCAGCTCGTGGATCTGGGCGGCGATTACGCGAGGGATGGGTATCAGGGCGAGATTGATGCCTACCGGGACGTCCATCAATGGAAGGAGGCCGAGCAGGTTGCGGCTGCCGCTGCGAAGGCTCTACCGAAAGATCACGATATTCAATTTGTTTACGCGCAACAACTGGCGGACCGGGGCCAGGTGGATCAGGCGCTCACCATCGCCAAGGCCCAGCTCACGAATACGGCGGCCGACCTCGACATTCACCAGCGTCTTGCCGAGATGTATATCCGGTTGAAGCGGTTCCCTGATGCCGATTCGGAGATTCAGAAGGCGGACGCATTGGTCAAGACCTCTCAGGACCGGCTCTTCGTATACTTCCTGCGCGGCGAGTTCTACGACCGTCAGAAGATGTATGACAAGGCCGAGGAGCAGTTTCGCAAGGCGCTCGAGATCGATCCGCAGAACCCGGCGGTGCTGAATTACCTCGGTTACATGCTGGTGGACCACGATCAGAAACTCCAGGAAGCACTGAAGATGATTCGCCAGGCTGTTCTGCTGGAGCCGCAGAACTACGCATATCTCGATTCGCTGGGCTGGGCCTATTACAAGACTGGCCAATACGATCTAGCCGAAGAGAATATCCGAAAGGCGAATGAGCGTAACAACGGCGATCCAACCATTCACGATCACCTAGGCGAGGTGTACGAGAAGACTGGCAAGCTGAAGATGGCCGTCGCGCAGTGGGAGCGCGCCATGTCTGAGTACGCCAGCTCTCTCTCAGCCGATGCCGACCCCGAGGATGTGCAGAAGGTTCAGCATAAGTTGGAGAACGCGCGCGTCAAATTAGCAAAGCTCAACTCCGCGAAAGTAACCAAGTAGCCACGGAGCGGCACACTTTGCGGAGAGCCCGCGGGCATTAGACTGCTAGTGTGAGCCAAGGTGCAATCTTTGCCACGGACCTGCGTGCCTGTGCAGTCTCGCAGGATCCGAACGATGAGCTGACAGCCCGGATTTTTCTTGCCCCGGAACGGCCCTCTCGCACTCCATTTCAGCGTGACCGCGAGCGCATCGTTCAGGCGCGAGCCTTTCGCCGCCTTGCCGGAAAAACCCAGGTCTTTACCAGCCGCGCTTCCGACCACTTCCGAAGCCGTCTTACGCACACCATTGAGGTGATGCAGATCGCGCGCAGCGTCGCCGGTGCGCTCGGTCTCAATGAAGACCTGGCAGAGACGCTGGCGCTTGTACACGATATCGGCCATCCGCCCTTCGGCCATGCCGGGGAACGGGCGCTGGATGAGTGCCTGAAGCGGCACGGTTTGCGTTTCGACCACAATCTGCACGCGTTGCGGATCGTAGAGCACTTTGAACTCCGCTATGCGGAGCACCGCGGCCTCAATCTGACGCTCGGGGTTCGCGAAGGGATCATCAAGCACTCACGCGATTACAGTGAGGACGAGCATCCGGACCTGAAGCCTTACTTCCTCGGGCGGCGTCCTCCGCTCGAAGCACAGATTATCGATCTTGCGGACGAGATCGCCTATCTCACTGCCGACCTGGATGACGGCGTTGAATCCGGCTTGCTTGAGATCGACCACATCCGTTCCCACGTGGACATCCTCTCGGATTCCTACGTAGAGGTGAAGCGACGGCACGCGGGCATCGACCCCAAGTTCCTTTTCAACGAAGCGCTGCAGCTCATGCAGAACACGCTCACCGATGACCTGATTGCCACCACACTCGCGAACACCCGGGCCGCCGGTGCGACCACCCTGGAAGACGTGCGTGATCACCCGGAGCGGCTCGCTTCGTTCTCGTCGCTCGCCGAATCGCAGCGTATTCAGGAGAAGCGATACCTCTATGAGACCCTCTATACGTGCGACGAACTCTCCCGCGAGCACGACAAAGCCGCTGAGGTGGTGACCGTGCTGTTCGATTTCTGGATGGAAGAGCCGCAGGAGCTGCCGCTCGGACACTTCGATCAGATTGAGGCAGAAGGGCTGGCGCGTGTCGTTGCTGACTATATCGCGGGTATGACCGATAGCTTCATCCTGCTGCAATACGCCGCAGTCAAGCGTGCGATCCGGCGATAGCAGTTCGCGCCGGGAGCCGCTGCGCATCTAACGGTTACAAGGAGTTAGCCATGCAAGCATTCGCGCTCTTCCGAGCCGCCACTGCTCTGATCGCTGCCCTGCCGCTCTTGGCCTCTGCTCAGTCGCGCCCGCCTGCCACCGTTGCGCGATCCGGTACGCTCATTCTTGCTGGACATCAGGAGGAGGCGCCGCTCTTCCGAATCAACGGACGCTCCTACGTTGATATTGAGTCGCTCGCGCGACTTACCGGTGCATCCGTCCGCTATAGCGGCAATCGTGTGATCCTCACGCTCCCGGCTTCGTCCAGCCGGCTGGCCTCCGGGGCCCAGGCGTCGAGCAAGACTCCGCAGCTCTCCGGTCCTTTTCTTACAGCGGAGATCGAGGCTCTTACCGCGATCCGAGAGTGGCGTGTATCGCTGGTCAATGCCGTAGAGAACAGTTATCCGATTGCGGATAACTGGATCGCTCCGCTTCGCCGTTCGGCTGATTCCCGGGTGCAACTCGCCGCCGCGGCCGCGACCACTGAGCCGGACCAAAAAACACTCGACCTGCTGCGGAATGAATTCGCAAAGATGCAGCAGCAAAGCGATAACCTGCTCGCCCTCCGCTCTCGCCTGAGCTATATTCCACCAGATACCTTCAGCAACGATCCTCAGGATCAGAAGATTCTCGCGTGTGAGAGAGCGCTGGCCCAGGTCGCCGCTTCCAAGGAGTTCCAGGATGAACCCTCCTGCCACTGAGCCGCAGAGTCGGTTTCGCTTGTCGGACCGGAGCTGTTCCCCCATGTTTTCTCGCGGCGGCGCGTACTCCTGAGATAACCTAGCGCGGTGCACAGAATCGTCGTTTGCGGCATTCTTCTATTCGCCAGTTGCCAACTCATTGCGCAACCCGCGAGCAGTCCCCCCAACTCCGGCCATCACGGGGGTTGGAAGGTTCTTTACGAAGAGGACTTTGAGAATCCCGGATCTGTGTTCCCCGATCACCCGCCTACTTGGGTCTCAGATACGTATCAGGCCCTGGACGAGTACTCCGATGGCGGCGAGCACTTCCGCCAGCTTGGGATCACGCCGCCGGCCGCATATCGCGCCGAAGCGCCCTTCTCCACGCATGGATGGCTCAGCGTTGCGGCCTACAGCCGATCGAATGTCACTCCGTTTGGCGATCTCTTCCAAGTCGTTGCCGACCCGGCAAATCCTGCCAACCACGTCCTGAAGATCAATTCTCCCAAGCACACGGATGGTATCGTCATTCGCTCCACCAGCAAACTGCCGCCGAGATACCGTGTCTGTGTGCGGGTCGGATATGCTTCCTTTGGAGATGGCAAACCGGGCGCCGACAATCTCAACGGATACGCCGGAAGAGAGAGCGATGGGCCGTGGCTGAGCGGCGATGCCACACTCGAGAACGGTTTCTACTGGCTCACCATCCTCGATTCCAACCCGCGCCCACACAACAACATCTGGATTCATCATCACCGCAAAGTTGTTATCGATTCTGACAACAACAAAGAGGCGTGGACCAATATCTGGGAAGGCTCCAAGTGGGTTGCCGACGGGCAGCACCCCGTCATGATGTTCGGTCTGGATAGGGCCGGTGACGACGATCCAGCGACAGGGCGTCCATTTCTATCGTGGTCCAACGGCGCCCTTCAGCCCACGGGAGCCATCCGCGCGGTGGACGCCTATAAAGACAACACCTGGTACTCGGCCTGCGTCGAGCGCAACGACACCAACTTTGTCCTCAGTGTCTCCGGCGACTTCAAGTGGGGCGAACAGCAGACCTATGTCGGCTCCATCCCGATTGCATCCGTCTATCAGGCTGAGGAGGGAATCCCGGACTTTTTCATGTTCGGAGATCCTCACAATAACTACTACAGCGGTTTCGTCTATTACGACGATATCCGACTCGAAACCTGGCAGGACCGCTGAACCCGAATGGATTGAGAAGAGTCTTGCGTCCCCAACGGGATTCGAACCCATGTTGCCGCGCTGAGAACGCGGAGTCCTGGGCCACTAGACGATGGGGACATTCTGAATTTTACATGAGCAATTTTTGTTCTCTCGCAAGCTGGGGCACAGGATTGGACAACACCTCCACCGGGTGCGCATCCAACCGACGAGAGGTGTTCTATGAAGTCAAACGTGCCATGGATTGTCGCAGGAATAGGTGCAGGAATTGCAGCCACCTGGGTTCTGATGAACCAGCCCCGTTTCCAGGGTGATACCGGCTACGATTCGGTCGACGAGGGCGCCGCCCGCACCTATGGCTGGGGCAGTAAGGCTCGCGTCTCCGGCACCGGACGCAACATCGTGGGTCAGGTCAAGGAAGGTTTCGGACGCATTACGGGGCGTGCCGATGTCGCGAATGAAGGTATGGCGGACCAGGCCGCTGGATCGATAAAGAATGCGGTCGGCACAGTCGCCCAGGCCGCGGGCCAGACCATTCACGACCTGAATCGCTGAGCATTCCGTAAAGGATGAAAAGAAACGGCTCCTGCGGGAGCCGTTTCTCATGTCTGCGCTTTCTGCTCCGGCTTCGCGCTAATCCTTTTCGTTCGAGTCTTTGAGCTGCGGCAGGGAAGTGCCGGTACCCAGGTTCAGCAAGCCTGTCCGCGCGTACGTGAGCAGCTTATCCCGGGTGTCGGTGATGTCCAGATTACGCATGGTGAGTTGGCCGATGCGATCGCGGGGAGAGAAGGTAGACTCAGTCTTCTCCATGCTCAGCCGCTCCGGTTTGAAGGTCAGGTTGGGCGATGACGTATTCAGAATGGAGTAGTCATTGCCGCGGCGCAGCTCCAAGGTCACTTCACCGGTGACCGGTTTCGCCACCCATCGCTGCGCTGTCTCCCGCAGCATCAGTGCCTGCGGATCAAACCAACGCCCCTGATATAGCAGGCGCCCCAGTTTGCGGCCATTCTCGCGATACTGCTCAATCGTGTCCTCGTTATGAATTCCGGTGAGCAGCCGTTCGTACGCGATATAAAGCAGCGCCAGCCCCGGCGCTTCGTAGATACCGCGGCTCTTCGCTTCGATAATGCGGTTTTCGATCTGGTCACTCATACCCAATCCATGGCGACCACCGATCCGGTTTGCCTCAAGCAAAAGCTCCACCTGATTGCTGAACTCTTTCCCGTTCAGAGCCACCGGCCATCCCTCTTCAAACCGAACGGTCACTTCCTCGCGTCGAATCTCGACATCATCGCGCCAGAACGCCGTGCCCATGATGGGAACGACGATCTTCATGCTGGTGTTGAGGTGCTCAAGGTCCTTAGCCTCGTGCGTTGCGCCCAGAATGTTGGAGTCGGTCGAATACGCCTTCTCAGAGGACATCTTGTATTCAAAGCCAGAGCGGCGCATAAATTCCGACATCTCCGCGCGGCCTCCGAGCTCATCAATGAAGGCTTCATCGAGCCACGGCTTATAGATCTTGAGGTCTGGGTTGACCAGCAGCCCATATCGATAAAAACGTTCAATGTCATTCCCCTTGAACGTGCTTCCATCGCCCCAGATGCTGACGTCGTCTTCCTTCATGGCAGTCACCAACATCGTGCCGGTAACCGCGCGCCCTATTGGCGTAGTGTTGAAGTAGGTGACGCCTGCAGTAGAGATGTGAAAGGCTCCGGACTGTAGCGCCGCAAGACCTTCCCGCACCAGCTGCGCGCGGCAATCGATCAGGCGCGCCTTCTGCGCTCCGTACTCCAGCGCCTTGCGCGGAATGGCATCGTAATCGGCCTCGTCCGGCTGACCGAGATTCGCCGTATAGGCGAACGGAATCGCGCCTTTCTGCTTCATCCAGTGCAGAGCGGCGGAGGTATCCAGGCCGCCGGAGAAGGCAATGCCGACCTTCTGGCCGACAGGAAGACTTTCCAGGATGTTCGACATAACTTTTTCGCAGATCCGTAGTGTTTGTGGGAATGGCGTTCAATCAAGTGTACAGACGCTGCGCGAACTCAAGAAACACCAGCGCCGCCGGCGAGTAGCCACCCGGATCGTCCTGCGTGAACCCGCCTGTGAGTGGATCGATCTGCTGCCGGAATTCCATGTGCCGCAGGATCGCTTCGCACCACTGCTTCATCAATTGCTTCAATTCGGCATCTTTGCCGTAATACGCCATCCAACGGGGTGCGCGCAGTGCGGTAAGCGCCTGGCTCGCTCCTCCCCAGCTGTTGCGTGGGATCGGTCGAACGAAGCGGGGATCGTCAAGAGCGATGGAGGGCAGCGGATATGGAGCCCAGAATGCGCTGGGGTTGTGGATCTGTTTGTTCCATACACTCTCAAAAATATGGCGGTCGTTCACCGGATCCACTACATGCTCGCCCAGAACGCGCACCATCGCATCGCCCCGAATGCGCACGAACTTGTTCTGCGCATCCAGATCATAGAAGGCCGCATCTTCAGGGCTGTAGAGCTTGCTCAGGATGAGTTGACGAATGTGCTCGGCGTCCGCCAGCCAGCGTGCATGATCGCTGTTCCGACCCATCTCCCGTGCCATGGCTGCAAGCGCGATCCGGGCGCCAAAAGCGGCAGCGGACAGATCGGGGCACAGCCGCGGGAGCGTCCTGTCGGCAGGACACCTGCGCGCATCCGCATC
>JAICMT010000330.1 GCA_025929125.1 Acidobacteriaceae bacterium
ACCTGTAGCGCGGAGTTTTGGGGTAGCCCTCGGGCGAGTCCTCCCAGTCCTCCTGACGGCCGAGCGGCGTGAGATCGAGATAGCTCCACAGCGTGCCGATGGCTTCGTCGCCGCGGTTGTTGATGAAGTACGTGCGGAAGACTTTGTCGTTCTCGTCGCGGAAGAAGACGTTGTGGCCATGCCACTGGTCCACGCCGAAGTCCTGGTCGAAGCTGTCGGTGATGGTGTACCAGGGGAGGCGCTCCCAGCCCATGCGCTGCTTGAGGCTGGTGAGATGCTGCTGCGAGCCGCGCGAGGCGAATGCCAGCGTGGTGTCGCGGGCGTGCAGGTGCGCGAGATGCGAGACCTGGTCGGCCAACATGGAGCAGCCGACGCAGGCGTGGTCCGGCCAGCCGTGCACGCCGGGCTCGTAGAAGGCGCGGTAGAGAACGAGCTGGCGGCGGCCCTCAAAGAGATCGAGCAGCGAGAGCTTGCCTTGTGGGCCTTCGAACACGTACGGCTTCTCGACGGCGACCCAGGGCATGCGGCGGCGCGCAGCCGCGAGTGCATCGCGGGCGCGGGTGTGCTCCTTTTCCTTCAGCAGCATCTGCTGCCAGGCCTGCTGCCACTCCTCGGCGGAGACGACAGGCGGCTTGTTGAGGTTGGCGATTTGCTCATTGCTGGTCATTGTGGTCATGGCTTGCTCCCGGTTGGCGCGTTTGCGGTTTGCTGTTCCAGAGTCTGGCGACGGTGAGTGCGGAGACGCCGCCGGCGGAGACGGCTCCGACGGCGATCCACATGGAAGTGGCGACGCAGAAGGGACACATGGGCTCACTCTCCCTTGGTTCTTGAGAGCAACATATTCCCATATGAGTATCTATGTCAAATGGAGCTGAGTGGTGACGAGGGACGATCAGCGCGGAGCGGGGCTGCGAGCAGATTGAGCGCGGCGGGCGCGGAGCACGCCGAGCAGCTGTGCCAGCAGAGCGAGAGCGGTGAGCGCGGAGAAGACCAGCACCCAGGGCAGCTTGCGATGTTCCACAAGCTGGAAGAGGATGCCGTGCACGATGCTGAGTCCGAAGGCCGCGTAGGCCCAGCGCTGAATCGACTTCCATCGGCGGGTGCCAAAGGCACGGAGGGAGGCGTCGTTGGAGATAAAGATGAGCAGCAGGAAGAGCAACGCGGCGATCAGCCCGGTGTAGTTGGCGAAGCCGAACTTGGTTTTCTGCAACTGGAGCGGGTGCAGGCGGCGGAAGAAGTACATCCACATTCTGCCGCGCAGATGGACGGTGAGTCCGATACAGGTGTGGAGGATGGCGAGCGCTCCGGCCCAGATGCCGACGTCGCGGCGGAGGTCGAAGCTGACGGGATTGGGGCGGCGCTTGAGGAGGTTCCAGGGGCCGAGCGCGAGGGACGCGGCTATGAATGCCAGCGCGGCGTAGGCGGTGGCCATGCTGAGGCGGTGGCGGAGGTCGGGCGGCGGAGTGGCGAGATAGGCGAGCAGGGTCGCGAGCGAGGCCGCCGCGAGCAGCACGATGTGGCGCTGAATGCGGCGACGCCAGTAGCCGGATTTTTCCATTGCCATTGCTTCTCCGGGGGCGCTGACTTCAGGATGCCAGATCGGGCGGAGGGATTTCTACTCCCGGTGCCTGCAGGGAGCGATTGACGTACGAAGTGCGTCGTATTAACGTGGCTGACACGGCTTTATCGGAGTGCTTGCCGGGACGCGCCGGGCGGCAGAGCAAGAAGGCAGGTGTGGCATGACTCGCTTGCGGAGTACTCGTTGTTATGTCGTGGGCTTGGGGTTCTGCGCTCTGTTGGCCTCGGTCGCGATGGCGCAAGAGGCGCCGACGGTGAAGGCGTTTCATCCTGCTGGGCCGCTGCCCTCCTATGAGGTCGCGACCATTAAGCCGGCGAGTCCGGGGATGCCGCGGGGGATGGCGGTGCATATCACGGCGACGCTGCGCGGCTATATTGCCATGGCCTATGGCGTGCAGATGCCGCCGAACGCCGCCCCGGGGTGCGCAGGCTGCCTGGTGACCGGCGGGCCTGCGTGGGTCGACCAGGACCGTTACGACATAGAGGGCAAGCCGCCGGACTCACTCCGTGATGCCATGCAGAAGATGAGCAACGAGGAACGGCAACAGCAGACACAGATGCTGGCGCAGTCGCTGCTGGCAGAGCGCTTCCATCTGAAAGTTCACTTTGAGACGCGGGAGATGCCGGTTCTCGAACTGGTGCCGGCGAAGGGCGGCTTGAAGATCACGGCCGTGGATCCGCCGCCGCAAATCGATCCTGCCCGGATGATGAAGTTTCCGAAGCCAGGTGAGGCGCCGCTGCCAGGGATGACGATGTTCAGCTCGATGCCGGATGGCTTGGTCGTGATCCGGGCGACTGCGACGACGATCGAGCGGTTCGCACGCGGGCTACGCGAATTCGCGCCCGAGATGGCGGACCGGCCGGTGATCGACATGACCGGGTTCAAGGGGAACTTCGACGTGAAGGAGCTGCGGTTTCTGGGTCCGCAGCGGGCTGGCGCAGCGGCCACCGCCGCGGCGCCGATCGACGCGGAGCCGGCGGACGTGGCGCTGGAACAGCAGCTTGGCATTAAAGTGGTGCGGGCCAAGGGCCCGGTGGAGGTGGTGGTGATCGACTCCATCGACCGGCCTACCGAGAATTAAAGCAGCGGAGCAGGGAGGGTGTGCATGAGCTTTGGCCGGATGGGCAGCTATGCCGCGAGTGCGGCGATCTGCGTTGCGTTGGGCTGCGCGGCGGTTGCGCAAGAGGCAGCGGCGGTGAAGGTGTTTCATCCCGCCGGGCCGTTGCCCTCGTATGAGGTGGCGACGATTAAGCCGGCGAACCCGGTACTGTCGCCTACTGGGAGGGCGATACGTATTGCCTCAACACTGCGCGGCTATATCGCGATGGCTTACGGGGTGCAGATGCCGCCGAACGCCGCCCCGGGATGCGCAGGCTGCCAGGTGATCGGCGGGCCGGCGTGGGTGGACCAGGACCGTTACGAGATTGATGGCAAGCCACCGGACGCACTGCGTGACGCCATGCAGAAGATGAGCAACAAGGAACGGCAACAGCAGACGCAGATGCTGGCGCAGTCGCTGCTGGCAGAGCGCTTCCATCTGAAGGTTCACTTTGAGACGC
>JAICMT010000398.1 GCA_025929125.1 Acidobacteriaceae bacterium
CGCGCGGGCATCGCACGAAGGGTGCTGGTGGACTCTAAAGTAAATGGAATAAGCGGGGGGACGGGTGTTCGCTTCGACTGGGTGTCTGCGCGGCAGGTATTCTCCGAAGTGCCGAAGGGTCTTCAGCTGATTCTTGCTGGCGGTCTCAATGCCGCAAACGTCGGGAAGGCCATCCGCGAGTTGAATCCGGCGGGTGTCGACGTTGCGAGCGGGGTCGAGGCTTATGCGGGAAAGAAGGATCCAGCTCAGGTGGCCAGCTTCATTCGCGCAGCGCGGTACACGGGAACTCCATAGGAACTGCCAGCGGGACTCTGAGCGTGGCGTTCTTTTGGGGCAGCGATACTCGTGTCCGTACCAAAATCCTGCAGCTTCAGTTGCGCTTGCGTCGTCAATTGCTTATGATCAACCCAAGATGAGCGTGATCTCAGGCCGATTCGTATTCTTTCCCCGCTACTGGCGCAGCCGTGCGGGCTCGGCGGAGTAGCATCATCTGAACGATCTGCAGGAACGATCCGGAATCAGTTGATTCGAACCCACGCGAGCCGCGACTTAGATGTCGCGGCTTTTGTTTTTTTGGAGGAGACCCCAATGAGTGCCACTGCGACTACCCCATCCCCCGAGACTGCCAAGCCAGGCCGATTCGGCCCATACGGCGGCCGGTATGTGCCGGAAACCCTGATGGCGGCACTGGAGGAGCTGGAGCAGGCCTATGCCGCCGCCAATGCTGATCCGGCCTTCCATGCTGAACTCGACGATCTGCTGCACCACTATTGCGGACGGCCTACGCCTCTGTACTTTGCGACGCGGCTGAGCGAGACACTTGGGGGCGCGCGCATTTACCTGAAGCGCGAGGACCTGCTGCACACGGGCGCCCACAAGATTAACAATGCGCTGGGACAGGCGCTGCTGGCGCGGCGGATGGGGAAGCAGCGGATCATCGCGGAGACGGGCGCCGGGCAGCACGGCGTTGCTACAGCCACTGTTTGTGCCTTGTTTGGCTTGGAGTGCGTGGTCTACATGGGCGAAGAAGACATGCGGAGGCAGGAGCTGAATGTCTTCCGCATGCGCCTGCTCGGTGCAGAGGTCCGGGGTGTGGGCGCCGGCTCGGCCACCTTGAAGGACGCAATCAATGAAGCCATGCGGGACTGGGTCACCAACGTGCGAAGCACGTATTACATCCTGGGTTCAGCGCTGGGCTCCCACCCCTATCCGACGATGGTCCGGGACTTCCAGCGTGTGATCAGCCGTGAAGCCCGAGCGCAGTTTCTGGAGCGGGAGGGCAGGCTTCCGAATGCAGTGGTCGCGTGCGTTGGGGGCGGCTCGAACGCAATCGGGGCGTTTTACGAGTTCCTGGGCGACAGCAATGTCCGGCTGGTGGGCGTTGAGGCGGGAGGACGCGGCACGGCGCTGGGCGAGCATGCCGCCCGTTTCCAGAAGGCTGGCGGCGGAGTCCCGGGGGTGCTTCAGGGAACGTACAGCTATGTGCTGCAGAACGACGCAGGCCAGGTGGCCACGACACACTCGGTAAGCGCGGGGCTGGACTACGCAAGTGTGGGACCGGAGCACGCCATGCTGCACGATTCAGGACGCGCGGAGTACACGTCGGCCACGGACGCCGAGGCATTGGCCGCGACGTCCACGTTGGCGAAAACCGAAGGAATTCTGCCGGCGCTTGAAAGCGCGCATGCGGTGGCTGAGGCAATCAAACTCGCGCCGCGCATGGGCAAGGACCAGATCCTGATGCTGAACCTCTCAGGGCGAGGTGACAAGGACATGGGAATTCTCGCGCGGGAGATGGACCTGCGCGGAACCAAAGCGAGCGGGGAGTAAGCCACGATGCCGATTACATTCAGCAGGAAGCCCGGCCTAATTGCCTACCTGACCGCGGGCGATCCGGACCTTGGTACGACACGCGATATCGCCCTGGCGGCGATCGACAATGGGGCAGACGTGATCGAACTGGGAGTTCCCTTCAGCGATCCGCTAGCCGACGGACCAGTGATTCAGCGGGCGAGCGAACGCGCGGTGGCCCGGGGTGTGCGGCTCTCCGACGTGCTGGGGGTTGCGAGCGAGCTGCGGAAGGCGAGACCGCAGTGCGGCATCGTGATGTTCTCCTATGTGAACCCGGTGGTCCGGATGGGGATGAAGCCATTTTGCGCGGCTGCAAGAGATGCAGGCGCGGACGGTGTACTGCTGACCGACATGATTGTTGAGGAAGCCGATGAGTATCTGTCGGCCATGCATGACAACAATCTTGCGCCGGTGTTTCTCGCGGCGCCGACCAGCCCGGATGTCAGGCTCAAGGCGATCGCTCAGGCTTCGAGAGGCTTCGTGTATGCCATATCGCGGGTCGGCATCACCGGGACCCAGCAGAAGCTTGCCGATGATGCAGAGCATCTGGTGCGGCGCCTGCGCGCCTTTACGGAGCCTCTGAAGCTTCCCATCGCACTCGGGTTCGGCATCTCGAACGCGGAGCATGTTCGCACAGTCGGGAAGTTCGCGGATGCGGCCGTAATTGGCAGTGCGCTAGTTGCCTTGATCGAGCAATCTTCGCCGGCCGAGGCGCCCGGAGCAGTGGGAAAGTTTATCGCAGGGCTGCGCGGATGAATGGCCAGTGCAGGATACCGATTCGGCACCGGCAGGTGGCCGTTTATGATGGAGCCGTCACTAGAATCCCCAGGCGTGCGC
>JAICMT010000056.1 GCA_025929125.1 Acidobacteriaceae bacterium
CGCCCGGCGCAGGCGCCACTCCCGCGGCTTCCCGATGGGCAGCAGTCAGATGCGCCCAACATCCGGCTTGAGCCCCTGCAAGTCGAGTTTCTGCACCAGATCGCCGATGCCCTGAACACTACCCTCGATCTGAACACGCTGCTCCAGCGCGTCGCGGATCTTGTCCGCGCGGTCATCGATTACCGGATCTTTGCCATCCTGCTGGTCAATGATCGCACCGGCGAGCTCAGAATGCGCTTCCAGACGGGCCATGCGCCGGAGGTGGAGCGGATGCGCATTAAGCTCGGTCGCGGCATCGTCGGCCAGTCCGCGATCACCCGCTCGTCCATCCTGGTAGAGGATGTCAGCACGGTCGACAATTACATTGACGGCAACTCGAATGTGAAGTCCGAGCTCGCCGTTCCGCTTATCGTCAAGAACCGAGTGGTTGGCGTGATCGATCTGCAGTCGGAGATGATCGGGTTCTTCACGGAAGAGCACAAGCGGCTGCTGGAGCTCACCGCGTCGCGTGTCGCCATTGCGATCGAGAATGCCCGTCTCTATACCCGGGTTTCGCGCCAGGCGCAGACGCTCGCCGTGCTCAACGAGATCTCGCGCGAGATCACCAGCATTCTCGATCTGGACGATCTGCTGGAACGGATCGGGCAGCTGCTCAAGCGCGTGATCGAGTTCCAGATGTTTACCATCTTGCTCTGGAACGATCGCACGGAGCGATTCGAGCATCGCTTCAGCTCCCGCTTTGGAGAGCGCACCCGCCGCGAGCACAGCGTCAAACTCGGCGAGGGAATTATCGGAAATGCGGCGCAGATGCGCACTCCGCTGCTGGTCCCGGATGTTCGCAAGGACCCACGTTACATCGTGGCCAATCCGGAGGTGCGGTCGGAGCTGTCGGTGCCGCTGATCTATAAAGGCAAGGTGATTGGCGTGCTCGACCTTGAGCACACCCGCGTGAATTACTACAACGAGGATCACCAGACCACTCTGTCCACGCTTGCGGCGCAGGTTGCGATCTCGATCGCAAATGCGAGACTCTACCAGCGGATTCACGAAGAAGAGCAGCGTCTGGAGCGCGATCTCGCCATGGCTCGCGAGGTTCAGCTAAGGCTTCTCCCCAGTGCCGCTCCTCAGCCGCGCAGGGCTGAAATCGCCACAGCGTTCCTGCCCGCCCGAGCCATCGGCGGAGACGTGTACGACTTCATCGATTACAGCGGCCGCGGAGTGCAGAAATCGGCGCAGCGCAAGCGCATTGCGGTCATGCTTGGCGATGTTTCGGGAAAGGCAGCGCCAGCGGCGCTCTATGCGGCGCTGGTTTCGGGAATCGTGCGATCGCTCACGGCAAGGCAGCTTCCGCCTGCCGAACTGCTGGCAGAATTGAACAATCAGCTGCAGGAGCGCAGGCTGGACTCGCAGTACGTCACCATGCTGATTGCGCTGTGGAACGACGAGAGCAGGACCGTGCAGCTTGCCAACGCGGGCTCCGTGCAGCCGATTCATGTCACCATTGTGGGGGGACCGGAGTCAGAAGGTCGCAAGAAAAATGCAGCCGATTGCGTATCGCCCGGGTCCGAGCTTTGCCTGACCACCATCCCTGCGGAAGGCTTTCCTCTCGGCTTGTTTCCGGACGCCCAGTACGATGAGCACCTGATCCAGACCAGGCCGGGCGATCTGCTGATCTTCTTCTCCGACGGAATCGTCGATGCGGAGAACGCAGAGGGCGAAATGTTCGGCAGCGACCGCCTCAAGGCGGTACTGCGGCAGCGGCCTGAAGTGTGCCGGTCCGCCAAAGCAACGGTGGACGCAATTGTTGCCGCTGTCGAGAGCTTCCAGGCGGGCACGCTGCACTTCGACGACGAGACCCTGATCGTGCTTCGCGTGCTCTAGCCTGAGGGTTAGTAGCTCCCGGCCGCGACAACCGCAGCCGTGGTGTTGCCGGCGAGCTCGGCGAGAATCTTCACGCTGGCGCTGGCGCCGATTCGGCTCGCCCCTGCATGCAACATGGCACTTGCGTCGGCGAGGGACCGAATGCCGCCCGAAGCTTTCACACCAGCTCGCTGCCCGGCGACGCCACGCATGAGTGAGATGTCATCTACCGTTGCGCCGCCGGCGGAGAAGCCGGTGCTTGTCTTGATGAAGTCGGCACCGGCTGCCAGCGCAATCTCGGACGCGCGTAGCTTCTCTTCGAAATTGAGCAGGCAGGTTTCCAGGATTACTTTGACGATGCCTCCACAGCCATGGGCGATCTCCACAACGCAGCGAATTTCCTGCCGCACGGCCTCGTAATCCTCCTTTGAGCCCGACTTGAGGAAGCCGATATTGAGCACCATGTCGATATCGTGCGCGCCCAGCTTGAGCAGCCTTTTTGTCTCATCGGCTTTGGACGCGGCCAGGCTTGCGCCCAGAGGGAAGCCGACCACTACGCCGACGGGAACTCCTGTGCCAGCCAGCGTTTCGACAGCAATCGGAACCCAGGCCGGGTTCACCATGGCGCAGGCGAAGCGGTGCTCCGCGGCCTCGTGACAGAGCCGGATGACCTGCGCCCGCGTAGCTTCTGGCTTTAGCAGAGTATGGTCGAGCACGGCAGCAAGCGCCGTGGGGGAGGAAAGCGCATTCGTTGCAAATGTGGATGGATCGTAAATGTTCACTTCAGCGATGGGGAGAGATTGCGAGGTGTTCATTTCTCTGATCGAAACTCCTGGTTCGGGCACATCGCCCGCTATTTTCTACCACAGGCCGATGAAACCTGGCTGTACGGGCGCGCAACGTCAAGGGAAGTCGTTTGCATGATGCGTCACCACCCATGAACTTTTCGGGGTGCTGGCATCCTTCAGTAGACTCGCGTCAATTGATTCGGTTTCAGTGTTAGCGGTGGAAAACCCAAAGCTGGCGTTCAGTGACCCGCATCGTTGGGGAAGATCCTGATATCAGGAACGTTCCGGTACACCTCGGCATAGTCCATGCCGTAGCCGATGACGAAGCGGTTTGGAATCTTGAAGCCGACGTAATCCGCTTCGATGGGGACCAGCCGCCGCTCGGGCTTATCCAGGCAGGTGGCGATCTTGAGCGATGCAGGCTTGTGCTGCAGCATAAGGCCTCGAAGGTAGCTGAGCGTGAGGCCGGTGTCGAGGATATCTTCGACCAGAATTACGTGGCGGCCTTCGATCGGATTGTCGATGTCTTTGATCAGCTTGACCGCTCCGGAAGATACGCGCGCACGGCCGTAGCTGGAGACAGCGACGAAGTCGAAGGTGTTGTCGATTTGGATCGCGCGCGCGAGATCGGAGAGGAAGATCGCGGCGCCCTTGAGCACTCCGATCAGGACCAGCGGATGACCCGTGCTCTGCCCCTGGTAGTCTTTGCTGATTTCGCGGCCAAGTTCTGCGACGCGTTCCGCGATTTGAGCGGAGGAGACAAGCACATCCATATCGACGGCAGGGGGGAAGACGAGCGCACTGGTGGGCATGGCGTTAGGGTAGCGTAAGCTTCGGCCGAGGTCGAGAGCGAGGTTCGGCGGCGGCGAACGTATACTTGCTGCAGCGAGGTTTATGCACCCGTACATCGATATTGGCCCATTGCACCTGGGCACGTTTGGGTTGCTGTTGTGGCTGGCAGCCGTTGCAGGCACGTTGGTCCTCCATTGGAATTTCAAACGCTTCGGAGTTGCGGCGGATGCGTTGAACATCGTCGCCGTGGTCGTGGTGGCTGGTGTTGTTGGAGCGAAGCTGTGGCACGAGCTGCAGGACCTTCATGAGCTGCGACTCTCGCTCGAACTCATCGGACAACCGGGCTGGCAGCACCCTGGGGAAGTGTTGCTGCGGTTTTTCCATTGGTTCCAGAACGGGTTTGCGTGGTTCGGCGGTATGGCTGCAGGCATCCTTGCGCTGATGGTGGAGGGACGAAAGGCGCGGTACAAGGGACCGGGGTGGAAATCCCTGGACGATCCGGGGCCATCGCCGGGGCCTGCGCTGGGGCCGATCCGCATGCTGGACCTGGCTGCGCCCGCGGCTGCGCTCGGGTATGGCATCGGTAGAATTGGCT
This sequence comes from Acidobacteriaceae bacterium, assembly GCA_025929125.1. Taxonomy (GTDB): domain Bacteria; phylum Acidobacteriota; class Terriglobia; order Terriglobales; family Acidobacteriaceae; genus Edaphobacter. The sequence goes on from JAICMT010000056.1 coordinate 4,036, forward strand.
GCCTGCTCTCGGGCGACGGCGACTACGGCGTGAATACAACATTGCCTTGGGGCGTGCACATGGCGAAGAATGCGCTGGTGCCTCCCAATCCTCCGGATGCGCTGGTGCAACCGACGCCGGTGTACGAACTGCTTTTCTCGATTGCGCTGTTCTGGCTGCTGTGGACGCTCGCGAAGAAGACGCGGCCGGTGGGCTGGATCACAGGCGTGTATCTGGCCTGCGCCGGGGTGGGCCGTTTCCTGGTCGAGTTTGTGCGCGTCAATCCGAAGCTTTACTTCCACCACACGTTGAGTAACGCTCAAGTGGCCGCGCTGATCACGGTGCTGGCAGGTGTGATTGTGGTCGGCGTTGCGCAGAGCCGGGGAGTCGAAACAGCTCCGATGCCCAAGGCTGTGCCCTGAGGAGTACCCCGTCCCCCCCACCCCTATTCTGGCCACAAGTCTTTTTGTTCGAGCAGGTTGCGGGCGGCATAAGGCTGTAAAGTATTCCATTCAATAGGGTTGCAGCTAAAATCCTCCCGCACAACCACTTAGCTAAGCGGGTGTTGGTTGCACGAGGAAGGCCCGGCAGATTGCCGGGCCTTTTCTTCCATCTTCGATCCTTATTTTTTGATCCTTAACTTAAGGATAGCAGGTTGAGCATAACTCGTGTCACATGCGGAGCGAAATGTAAGCTGCTGATTGCGGGATGGTTATGAAGTATTTTGAGCTGGAGGGGCTTGACAGCTTTGAGCTGCCAGCCTACGTGACTCCTTGCGTATTGCGTACGGCTAGTTCTCTGAGGGGCGCTCGACGCGATCGATGACGACGACGTCGATCGGCCCGGTGGAGGGCTGCAGCTTGAGGCCGAGATCCGCGAGGGCGGTGAAGATGGAGGGACCTTCGTCGCCGGGATCACCGGAGATGGCTCCGGGGAGCGCGATCTTCATGGAGGGCGACCAGTCGAATGTGAAGTTGTAGGTTCCGGTGAGGCCGGTCTTGTCCAGCACGGGCCGTCCCACCCCGGAGAACGGTTGAGACAAGAGATTCGTAAGGCTGGTCATGGTGTAACCCTGCGCGGTGGTCTTGTCTTTTAAGAAATACATAATACCGGTGAGGGGCTTGCCATCGGCTCCCTTGCGCAGATTGTCGCTGGAGTCACTGGCAGCGTCTTTCAACTTAGGCCCGTTCTTTGCGACGACAAGCTCATAGACAGGAGCCTGTTTCGTGTCGGAATGCACTTTGAGATGGAAGCGATCTGCCAGGAACGCCTGCAGGATTTGCTGGCGGCGGAGTTTGGTCTCCTCTGCGTTCAAATTGTGCATTGCCGCGGCATCCGCCTCGCTGAGCTTGGCCTGAATATCGAAACGGTCGGTCTTTGCCCAATCCGGGGCACCCTGGACCTGATTCTCGGTAAGAACCCCGTACGCCTGAGTGACCAGCGCGGTCAACGTAACCATCGATCCCGTCAACCCATCTGGCGTATACATCAGGCCGATCATCGAAGCGGGGCCAGAGGAATGGGGTTTTATGGTGGCGACCTCGAACGAAGGAGCCGGTGCGCTGGCCTTCGCGCTCGTTCTCGGGCTGTCCTGGGCGAATGCAGCTGCGCAGGAGAGGGCAATACAGGCAGGTGCGAGCAGGCAAGCAACTACAGACCTTAGCGCTCGCTTGATGGGGCTCGGCTGATCGAGGCGCATGGTGGGTTCTCCGCAGATTTTGCCTGTGTTTGGGGCTGGGAGGATTTTAGGGGAGGCTGTGGAGCGGCTGCAATGGTTCTTAGCTGCTAGCTATTAGCTGCTAGCCGTTAGCTATGAAACTCAGCAGCAGTTGCTAGTTCCTGGTTGCGAGTTGAAAGGCGAAGTTAACGCAAGGACAGGAAATCGAGCCGAGTTGAATCGGATCGGGAGTGGGAGCCGGCAGCTATGAGTGTGAGTTGCGAGTTAGTGCTGGCCGGAGCTTTCGTTCCACTCGTAGACGACGACGCCGAGGTCGCCGAGTGTTTTGAGGGTGGATTCGACGTTGCGGCGGACGGCGGGACGGGCGGAGGCGGGAGTGTCGTGCGCCTCCTCAATGGCGATCACGCGGCCGTAGGGCCAGGAGCTCTCCGGGACGGCGCTGAGGGCCTCGGGGAGATCGCTCATGCGGACGATGACGTCCTGGCGACGGGCGCCGGCCGGCCGCAACATGCCATCGTTGCCGAGGCTGGTGGGATTCGCGTCGGCGAGGGTGACGTGCAGCGTGGCGATGTTTTGCTGGACGGTGAGGTAGGGGTTTTCCCAGGTGGAGAGGCTGTGCACCGCGAGGTAGCGACTCTTGGAGGGCGGCGGGATGAGACTCAGGGACTGGCGCGCGGAGTCGATCTGGGCGGGGCTGGCCATCTGCTGCGTGGTGCCGGCGGAGGCGCTGCGGCAGCCGCTGAGTACGAATGGCGAGGCGAGGCAGGCGGAGACGGCCAGGGCGGTCAGGGGGCGGAGGACGCGGCGGGCGGAGGAATTTGCAGGGGAGCTGGGGCTGGACACGACTCTAAGCATATCAACGTGTGAGATGCCATTCCAGCGCGTTCGTTATCGGCCCGACCAGACGGGCTGGCGCTTCTCAAGGAAGGCGCGGGTTCCCTCGCGTTTGTCGTCCGTACCACAGAGGCGGCCGAAGATGCGGACTTCGAGGGCAAGGGCTTCGTCGAGGGGCAGGCCGGCGCCTTGGTCGACGGACTCGATGGCTGCGGCGAGGGCCAAAGGCGGCATGGAGGCGATTAGGCGCGCGAGCTCCAGGGCACGGGCGAGCAGGGCGTCGGAGCCGGCTTCGACCAGCTCGTCGATGAGGCCGATGCGGTAGGCCTCTGTGGCGTCAATGACGGCGCCGGTGAGCAGGAGCTTGAGCGCGGCGCCGCGGCCGACCAGCCGTGGGAGGCGCTGCGATCCACCGTATCCGGGGATGAGGCCAAGCTTAATCTCGGGCTGGGCGAGGCGGGCGCTCGAGTTTGCGAGGCGAAGCGTGCAGGCCATGGCGAGTTCACAGCCGCCCCCGAGAGCGTAGCCCTCGATGCAGGCGAGGACGGGTTTCGGCAGGGTCTCGATGCGGCGGAAGAGCTGCTGGGTGCGCAGGGATTGCTGCTCGGCCTGTGCGGGATCGAGCGCGGCGAGCTCAGAGATATCAGCCCCAGCAGCGAAGGCCTTTCCGCCGGCTCCGCGCAGAATAATGGCGCGGATGGCGGGATCTGCGGCCAGCTCCTGGATTGCGTGGTCCAGCTCGTGGAGCAAGGTGGTGTTGAGCGCGTTGAGGACGCTGGGCCGATTGAGGGTGAGCAGGGCGACGTTGGCGTCGATCTCCAGCAGGAGCGTCTCGTATGTCATGGGAGGGATGGTAAACGAGTTGCTGGTTGCGAGTTGGTAGTTGCTGGCTGCCGTGGGAGATGCGGGTTTGTGTTGTGGTGAACGATACAATCGGAGGAATGATCAAAGGCATGACACTGGTGACGCAGGTGGCGTCGCATGCTGCGCTCGACAGCCTTTCGCAATTGCTGGATGCGTTGGGGTTTGAGGCGGGAAAAGGGTGGGACGACGGCACGGGGCGTGGAGCAGCCTTTCTTGCGCCGTTGGGAAACCTGGAGCTGGTGGCGGGGCGCGCGCCTGCGGTGCCCGCGATTTTGATTGAGGTGATGCACCTGGAGCAGGTGCATGCGGCGGTGGAGCGATGGATGATTGCGAACTATCGGAGTGAGGAGATTCCCGCGCTTCTGGGGAAGATTGCACCAACGCACTGGAGGTCGCAGCTGTTTACGGTGAAGCTGGATCCGGGTCTGACCATCGGCTTCTGGGAATCAGATAATCCGCTGCATGGAAAGCCGGTCGCGGTGGAAGGCGATCTGTCGGCCGACGGGATGCGATTTGGCGTGGTGGTGGCGCGCTGGAATGCGGTGATCACGGACCGTCTGCTTGCGGGAGCGCTGGATGCGCTGTATCGCAGCGGAGCGAAGAAGGATGAGGTGACGGTGGTTCGAGTGCCGGGTGCGTGGGAGATTCCGAGTGCGGCGCGGACACTCGCGGA
>JAICMT010000261.1 GCA_025929125.1 Acidobacteriaceae bacterium
GCCCGCAGCGTGGGGTGCAGGCCTGCCCGGTTCTCCGGTCGTTGCCGCTGTTCCAAGTACAGACGAACGAACCACGACATTCCTGGTCCCAGTGGACAAATGGTCGGACGGCACCCCTGCCAGCGAGTCGCATTGAATCGCAGTCGCTGCAACGAGGATTAGGGGACCAGCTCGTCTGACGGCACGAGGGACCTGCAAGGCCTATAAGTTCAAATTCCTGTCAAGCCCTAAACCACCTAACCCGCTCAATCCACGAGAGATCCGGATGTTACTTAAACCCTCTCGATCTGCTATGCTTAACTTAAGGGTGGGAAGATTGAGGCGCCTGCGGAAACTAGAGGAAGCATCGATTCCTAAACTGCAGAAACAAACGATTTTAGCCACAAGTCACCTGCTTTGAAGACTTTGCACGGAGTACCACCGCGCAATCAATTCAAAACGAAGCACTTGCAGCCAAGATACCCCCTAGGGTACCCTACCCCTGGCCGTAGGTCGCCTTAGGCCCGTGTTTGCGGAAGTAGTGGCGGTCGAGCAGCGCCTGCGTCACCACGTTGACCTCGCTCTTCAGTGTCAGCGTTTTGTAGGCCATCTTGGCGCAGTACTCGAGCACCACAGCGTTGTGCGCTGCATCGTGTGCATCCCTGCCCCAGGCGAACGGCGCGTGCCCCGCGACCAGGCAAGCAGGCACGGCCAGCGGATCGATCGCCGGATGATCCGCCGTCGCCGCGAAGCGATCAACGATGGCCCGTCCCGTCTCATGAACATAGCGCCCTCCGATGGCCTCATCGCTTAGCGGCGCGGTACACGGAACTGGCCCGTAAAAGTAATCCGCGTGAGTCGTGCCCAGCGCCGGAATCGGCATCCCTGCCTGGGCAAAGCTGGTGGCGTACTCGGAGTGCGTGTGCACCACCGCACCAATCGTCGGAAATTCGCGGTAGAGGAGGGTATGCGTATCCAGGTCGGAGGAGGGCTTCAGCTTCCCTTCGACTATCTTGCCGTCGAGATCGGTGACCACCATGTGCTCAGGTTTGAGCTCATCGTAGTCCACGCCCGAGGGCTTGATAACCACAAGCCCCTGCTGGCGGTCCACACCGCTGGCGTTTCCAAACGTGTAAAGCACAAGCCCGTGCTTCACGAGCTCAAGATTGGCCTCCAGGACCGATGTGCGAAGTTCTTTCAGCAGCATGCAAGCAGGATAAATCGTGCGAAGGCTATCGGCGAGTGAGATACCACAGCAGGATCAGCGCCAGCGTAATGACAATGCTTCCCGGCCACACCCAGAAGCCGCCGCCGCTCGAGTAGCCCGCAACCAGGCATCCCGCGAGCCCACAACAACACGCCAGCCCGAGGCTCAGACGGACTGCGATCCGCATCCTCTGCATCCCCATTACCAGTTGGATGCGCGCGGCCTCGCCGAAAGCCACTCCGCCCTAGTGCAGCAGACTCTCTTCGCTCGGCCGCAGCCGCACGATCCGGTCTACCGCGTAGGGCGCGCGGTGCGCGCTCGCGTGGAAGTGCCTCACCTGCAGCTCCCCGAGCAGCCCAATACCGAGCATCTGCACGCCGGCGAGGATCGCCACCGCAGCAATCATGAAAAGCGGTCCGTGCTCCTGCATTACGTGCTGGCCGGTCATCAGCTTCAAGCCAAGCAGCCACAGAGACATCACGGAGCCTCCGGCAATTCCGAGCGCGCCGATGGAGCCGAAGAAATGCAGCGGCCGTGTCATGTACTTCAGCAGGAACCGGATGGTGAGCAGGTCGAACATCACCCGAACCGTGCGCGAGATTCCGTAGTGGCTTCGTCCGAACTGCCTCTGCGGATTCGAGATCGGAATCTCGCAGATGCTCGCTCCGTACCAGGAGGCTAGCGCCGGGATGAAGCGGTGCATCTCGCCGTAGAGAGGAATGTTGTTGATCACATCCCTGCGGTACGCCTTGAAGGTAGTGCCGAAGTCATGGATGTCGACACCCGACAGCTTCGCCATCAGCCAGTTCGCGCAGCGCGAGGGAATGCGACGAAACAGCAGATTGTCGGCGCGATGCGCGCGCCACCCGCTCACCACGTCGTAGCCCTCTTCGAGGCGCGCGAGGAAGTTCGGAATCTCATCGGGATCATGCTGCAGGTCGCCATCCATTGAGATGAGCATGTCCCCCTGCGCATGGTCGAACCCGGCGGCGAGCGCCGAGGTCTGGCCGAAGTTCCGGCGCAGCTTGATGACCGTGACCCGGCTATCGACGGCTGCAATCTCTTCGAGCAGCCGATAGGTGCGGTCGCGGGACCCATCGTCCACCAGCACCAGTTCGAAAGAGTCTCCGACCTGCTCCATGACCAGCTTCACCCGGTCGTAGAGCGCTGTGACATTCTCTTCCTCGTTATGGAACGGGACGACAATCGAGTATTTTGGCACACGTTTATGATACGCCCGAATGGAATTGGTTTCGGAAATGTGTGCGCCAGATCTCAGTGACCGCCGGACTCCTGGGAGGAACCCAGCATGGTTCCATCCGGCCCTTTTCTATCGACCCCGTGGTCCATCCTTCGCACAATAGAACCAGCACTCACGCGCCGCCCTATGAAGAAGATCGTGGCTCTGCTCGCCATCACCGCTGTCGTTGTCTCTGGAGTCCTCTGGCACCGCCGACAGGTGAGAATGCGCTCTCTTACCAGCGGCGAGGTATACGTCCGGGACCAACCCTCAGCGCCCCCGCAGCCGCTCACCCCCTCGCAGCCTGCCAACGACCAAATCGCAACCGCGGCCACGCCGCAGCCGCCCGCTGCCGCGCCACAAGCATTTCCAACTCCGGCAGAGGCTCCGCCGGAAACTGATTCGATTCCCCGCAACCCGCCCAACGGACTTGCTTTCGCAGGCTCGGGCAAGTTCCAGCTCTATCGCCAGGGAGACATTACATGGCGGCTTGATACGCAGAGTGGCAGTGCCTGCATCCTGTTCGCTACCGATGCCCAGTGGCACCGCACGCGCGTATTTCAGGCCGGATGCGGCACCCACGGCGAGACGACAGTAGCTACAGGAGATTGAGGAACGCGGCTGGCAGAATCTTCGCGCCGGGAAAGACCGCATCCAGATTCCTGGCTTGCAGCGTCTTGTAGGCCGCCTCCCCGAGCACTGCGCGGAAATCCGTCGTCACCGCCAAGTCGCGCCCTTCGTTCAGTTGTTCGTTCGCAATGCCAGGCCACTTGCCGTGGATCTTGCCGCCCTTAACGGTTCCACCCAGCACAAACATGACGTTGGCGTGGCCGTGGTCTGTGCCGCCAGTGCCGTTCTGGCGCGCGGTGCGTCCGAACTCGGACATGGTGACCAGCGTGACGTTTTCGGCATCGTCTCCGAGGTCGCGCCAGAAAGCCGCGATGCCGTCGGAAAACTCGCGCAGGCGGTTGGCCAGCTGGCCATTCGCCGCCCCTTGATTCTGGTGAGTATCCCAGCCGCCGATGTCGGAGAAAGCCGCCTCAAGTCCAAGATTCGCTTTCATAAGCTGCGCTATCTGCTTGAGGCTGTTGCCAAACGGAGTGTTTGGATACGTCACGCCAGCGGCCGGCTGATACTTTGCCGGGTTCGCCGATTTCAGCATCTTGACTGCCTCGAAGGTCTCCTGGCCTGTTCCCTGCAGAATCGCGTCGCTACTCTGGTCGTACATGGCCTGGAATGCATTCGACAGCGATGAGGTTTGCGGGCCGCGTCCGCCCACGGAAAAATCC
>JAICMT010000238.1 GCA_025929125.1 Acidobacteriaceae bacterium
ATTACCATGCCGCGACGACGCTTGCCGAGTACATCTGGAGCGGCGGCGGGGGCCTGCAGCTTTCAAACGGAGCAACGAGTCAGTATCCGGCAGTCCCGGCAGCGGCGGCCGAGAGCGGCGACTCCTATTTGTTTTCGGCAGCGGCCTTCAGCGGCACCGGAGGCGGAGTTGTGGCGATCAGTACACTTTCGACCGCCGGTCCCGTCACTTTCACGTTTCCTGCGCCATGGACCTATAGCGGACCCACTCCGGCTGCGCTGCCGACCTTCGACTTCAATTACTCGGGATTCTCAAGCAAAACTGGCGTTGCCAACACGGCTCTGATTGGCTGGTCGCCGAAAACCAATTCGGAGAACCTGATTGAGGTGATCGCATCGGGCAATTATTTGAGTGGATCGACGTCAGCGGGCATTCCGGATCTCTCGGACCTGACGGGTTTTCTCGCGGCTCCGGCTTCGGGCGCGCAGGTGTTCTGGGGAGCCGACGTGATGCAGAGCAGCGCAGGGGTTTTGCAAGCCACCAGCGGGTCAGCCGACGCCGTGGGCGTTGTGAGCGCGGGCACCTACACGGTTCCGTAGGCGGTGTCGCCGGTGACGGTGGAGACGGAAGGTTCAAGCGGCACAGTGAGCATTGACCCTTGCTCCGATTCTTGTTATTGTTAGAAGGTTCCGCAAGAACGTCGCTTTCCGTGTGCTTTAACGGCGGGCGCGTACGGGAGACCCGGGCAGGCAAGCGAAGCGCGGGTTGGTCCTGAGGCCAGGCAGGGTCAAGCTGGCCAGACAGGCTCCGAAGTGCTCTTTTCTTGCAAAGGGCAGGGGCAACGTCGATCCGGGGCGGGGTCGAAATCTGGGTTAAGTGCCAGAGTCGCCTTGGGATCGCGAATATCGCTACGGAGCTCGCGCGTTCTTCACCTGGAAGGGCTATGCGAGCCGGAACAGCGAAACGGAGTTGGCTCCGGACCGGAGAAAGATCCCGGGGGGACGCACAGCCACCGTCGCAGTTCTCGTCTGAGATGGGAAGAAGGCAGACGCGAAGCAGCTTTCAGGGCTTCTGTGCGTCTCGATGAGCCAAAACGGCTTGCGAGACGAAAACAGCCCGAGAGCCGCGCGGCTGCCGGAACGAAGTGCAGGAATCGGTAAGGAGTTTCGGTTTGCCTACTTTTAATCAGCTTGTCCGCAAGGGGCGTACGGCCCCCCGCTACAAGACGGCGTCTCCCGCGCTGCAGGCCTCACCCCAGCGCCGCGGCGTTTGCACCCGCGTGTACACCCAGACGCCCAAGAAGCCGAACTCGGCACTGCGCAAGGTAGCGCGCGTGCGGCTGACCAACGGCATTGAAGTGACGACCTATATCCCAGGCATCGGCCACAACCTGCAGGAGCACTCGATTGTGCTGATCCGCGGCGGCCGTGTGAAGGATCTGCCGGGGGTGCGGTATCACGTCGTGCGCGGCTCGCTGGATTCGGTGGGCGTGGCCAATCGGAAACAGGGCCGGTCGAAGTATGGCGCCAAGCGTCCGAAGGCTGCTGCGGGCAAGTAGGCGAGTCGTTGGTCGGTTCCCGGTGAGTCCGGGCGACTGATGTTCGTGAACGAAGAAGAGATTTGAGGCCCGGCTCGTGCGAGGTTCACCGCGCCGGGGGAAGAAGAGAAGAGAGAGATGCCAAGAAAAGGTTACATCGCGAAGCGTGAAGTGGCTCCGGACCCGGTCTATAACTCGACCCTGGTGACGAAGTTTGTGAACTCGATGATGTGGGGCGGCAAGAAGTCGACCGCGCAGAGCATCTTCTATACCTCCATGAAGAATCTGGAGCAGAAGGGCGGCGACGAGGCGCTGAAGCTGTTCAAAAAGGCGATCGAGAACTGCAAGCCGCTGCTCGAAGTGAAGTCCCGGCGCGTAGGCGGCGCCAACTATCAGGTGCCGATCGAAGTGAACCCGGAGCGGCGCACTTCGTTGGCGATTCGCTGGATTGTGACCTACGGTCGCGCCCGCGGCGAAAAGGGCATGGTGGAGAAGCTGACCGCCGAGCTGCTGGATGCGGCCAATGGACGCGGTGCTGCGATGAAGAAGAAGGAAGACGTCCACCGCATGGCTGAGGCCAACAAGGCTTTCGCCCACTATCGCTGGTAATTGGACGGATTGGACTTTTGTCAGGCGGGCCATCTGGCCTGCAGGTAGAGAACCCGCAAGGCGGCGCCTTGCAGAGTGAGAGATTAGAACCGTGGCACGCACTATACCGCTGAATCGTTGCCGAAATATCGGAATCATGGCGCATATCGACGCCGGCAAGACGACGACGACCGAGCGCATTCTCTTCTATACGGGCATCACGCACCGTATCGGCGAGGTGCACGAGGGCACGGCGACCATGGACTGGATGGAGCAGGAGCAGGAGCGCGGAATCACGATCACGTCCGCGGCGACCACCTGCACCTGGAAGGGCACTCGCATCAACATCATCGACACGCCGGGACACGTGGACTTTACTGCCGAGGTGGAACGCTCGCTGCGCGTGCTGGACGGCGCGGTGGCCTGCTTCGACGCGGTGGCCGGGGTGCAGCCACAGTCCGAGACGGTGTGGCGCCAGGCCGACAAGTACAAGGTTCCCCGGATTTGCTTTATCAACAAGATGGATCGTGCGGGCGCGGACGCGGTATATGCGACCTCGACCATCGTCGACCGGCTGGGGGCTCGGGCGATTCCGATCAATATCCAGATTGGCGCCGAGGCCAAGTTCGCCGGTGTGGTGGACCTAGTCACGATGAAGGCCATTTACTGGCACGACGAGACGATGGGCGCGGAGTATACGGTCGAAGAGATTCCGGCTGACCTGCAGGAGACTGCGGCGAAGGCGCGGCACGACTTGATCGAAGCGGTTGCCGACTCGGACGACCACATCATGGAGCTCTATCTCGATGGCAAGGAACCCAGCATTGAGGAGCTGAAGGCGGGCATTCGCAAGGCAACCATCGCGATGAACATTTTCCCGGTGCTCTGCGGTTCGGCCTTCAAGAATAAGGGCGTGCAGACGCTGCTGGATGCGGTGGTGGAGTACCTGCCGAGCCCCCTCGATATTCCTCCGGTTGTTGGCCACGATCCCGAGGATATGGAGAAAGAAGTCATTCGGAAGGCTGATGATAGCGAGCCGTTCGCGGCATTGGGCTTCAAGATCATGACCGATCCGTTTGTGGGCCAGCTGATCTTCATCCGTGTCTACTCGGGTCAGTTGAAGACCGGCGACACGGTGCTGAATCCGCGTACGCGCAAGACCGAGCGCATTGGCCGGCTGCTGAAGATGCATGCCAACAAGCGCGAAGAAATTACCGAGATTCTGGCGGGCGATATCTGCGCGGCGGTGGGCCTGAAGAACCTGATCACGGGTGACACCATCTGTACGGAGAAGGCTCCGGTGGTGCTCGAGTCCATTGACTTCCCCAAGCCGGTCATCGAGGTTGCGGTCGAACCGAAGACGAAGGCTGACCAGGAGAAGATGGGAATGGCGCTGGCCAAACTGGCGCAGGAAGATCCGACGTTCACGGTACGCACGGATATCGACTCCGGCCAGACCATCATTGCCGGCATGGGCGAGCTGCACCTTGAGATCATCGTGGACCGCATGATGCGCGAGTACAAGGTGGAGGCCAACGTCGGCAAGCCGCAGGTGAACTACCGCGAGACCATCCGGGGCTCGGCTGAGGCTGAAGGCAAGTACATCCGCCAGACCGGCGGCTCCGGCAACTACGGCCATGCCAAGATCCGGATTGCGCCGAACGAGCCGGGCAAGGGATACGAGTTCTCGAACGACATCAAGGGCGGCACTATTCCCAAGGAGTACATCAAGCCGATCGACCAGGGCATTCAGGAAGCGATGCAGGGCGGCGTGCTGGCTGGTTACGAGATGGTGGACGTGAAGGTGTCGCTGTACGACGGCAGCTATCACGAGGTCGATTCGAACGAAATGGCATTCAAGATTGCCGGTTCGATGGCCTTCAAGGAGGCTGCGCGCAAGGCCAAGCCGGTGC
>JAICMT010000324.1 GCA_025929125.1 Acidobacteriaceae bacterium
GAGCGCCGCCTGTTCCCGGAGCTCGGAACTGCGGGGCTGCCCCGAGAGGTGCACGATCCTGCAGGAGGGTGCCTGCTGGGCCAGTAGCACCGCGAAATCCAACCCGTTCATTCCGGGAAGGACCACGTCCAGAACGGCGATATCGGGTCTCCAACCAGCAACTTTTTCCAGTGCCTCTTCCGCCGATTCGGCGGCTCGGACTTCGAATCCTCTTGAACGAAATATCAGATTCAGCGTATGTACGACTGCGGTTTCGTCATCGACAACCAGGATCCGTTTCCCAGTAAAGAGCTGCTTCTGCATCGAGGACACGGTGAACCTCAGAAAACCTTAGGTGGCTGACGCAGAGAGATAGGGTGAGAGCGGTGCTCGCGTTATCCGAACCTGCGGCGCCCGTGTGACGGGTACCCCACATTGCCGTAGCATATCACCCTAAGTTAAGGTAAGTAGCTGATGTCATTGACCTGATTGCTCACATGTAACCTCTGGGGAGGTTACTACCAGTCTTTAGCTCTCCGGACGGGTTCCGTGTCGATCTTCAGGAGTTTCAGTGAGGATCAAAGCGGGCCGTCGCTAAGATCGATTCCAGGCGCTGATCCACCTGCTCTAGCTCCTTATCGGAGATGTCCTGCACACCAGTCACCAGTCCCCCGCAGAAATTGTTGATCGCAAGATCGAATCGATAGCAGGCGCCGCGATGCCAGGTTGTGTATATCTCATCGCGCTGAGTGATACATATCTCTCGCTGGTTGTCGTGTCCGTGAGCGAACGAGATATTCGCAATCTTTGAGGTTGCGTTGGGAGAAGCTGCCGTATTCGGCGCCCCGATCGCCTGCTGCTCGCAAGCCTCCTGCGAGGAATGTGGCGTCACGCTGAAGTACACATAGGCGCCGGAAAATGTAGAGCGTGGAAAGGGGTTCACCGGCATTGCGATAACTGCACGCATACTCGCGTTGCGCGGAGCGGAGCGCGCATCAAGATGAAACGTACTAATCTCGTGATCCCGCTGACTGAAGATCCAATCTGCCGGGTACTCGAAGGAGAGTTTGTAAGTCGGATCGTGGAAAGTCTTCATGTTCGGCGCCTGGCAGATGGCAGCCGACAGCTGCACGATGACGGCGAGGAGAATCTCGTACCGGTATCGGCGAGTGAGTCGCATGATTCCTTAGACTCTTATCCTTGGATTCGCAAATGTATAAGCAAGGTCAGTGAGTAGATTCACCAGCACGTAGGTGAGACCGACGGCGAGAATGCAGCCCTGCACCAGCGCATAATCCCGGTTCGAGATGGCGGAGAGTGTAAGTCGTCCGATTCCTGGCCAGCTAAACACCGTCTCCGTCACAATCGCCCCGGAGAGCAGGCTTCCAAACTGGAGACCCACGATGGTCAGCGTCGGAATCAAGGCATTCGCGAGTGCGTGCCGGTAGACAACCACCCTCTCCGGCAGTCCTTTCGCTCGCGCGGTACGGATGTAGTCCTGCCCTAGCTCTTCCAGCATCGCCGTGCGCACCATGCGGGTCAGCACGCCGGCCAATCCGCTGCCGAGAGTGATGGCAGGAAGGATCAGGTAGATCCAGAAGCCCGGCCCGAAGACGTGTCCGGTCCCAGCGCCCGAGACCGGCAGCCATCCCAACTTGATCGAAAAAACGAGGATCAGGATGGGGCCCAGCGCGAAATTTGGGAATGAAAGTCCACCGAGGCTTGCGATTCCCAGCATGCGATCTACCCAGCGCCCACGATGAAGTGCTGACCAAACGCCTGCAGGGACCGAAGCCAGGATGCCGAGAACCAGCGCCGCCAGAGTAAGCGCAAGTGTGTACGAATATCGCTGCGCAACCAAGTGGGTGACCGAATCGTGAAGCCGGAGCGACTGCCCGAAGTCTCCGTGCAATGCACCGCCCCAGTAGTGCAGATATTGCTTGTACAAAGGAGCATCAAAGCCGAGCCGGTGGCGTAGATCGGAGATGTCCGAGGCGGTTGCTCCCTCGCCCAGCATCTGCACAATGGGATCACCCGGTACAAGATGAATCAGAAGAAAAACCACGGATACAACCACCCACAACACAGGCAGTGTGACCAAAGCGCGGCGAACGGGTTTGGGCAGACTAATCAGAGGTTCCGGACTTAGTGACAACTGGTTCGATATCGGGCTTGCCGTCCGGCTTAAGGGTCTCAACCCTAACACGGGCGATCCGCCGTCCAGCCATTTCTTCCACGATATAACGCCGGCCTTCGTAATCGACGCCCTCGCCTGTTGTGGGCACGTGCCCAAGCTGAGTCAGCAGGAATCCAGCCAGGGTCTCCACACCGGCCTCCCGGGGAAATGTCCAGTCGAGCTGGGTTCCCAGATCGCGGAGGGTGGTGCTTCCGTCCAGCGCCGTGATCCCTTCTGCGTTCACTCGCGCGGTTCTGCTGGCTACATCGAACTCGTCCTCGACCTCGCCGACAACCTGCTCCAGCACGTCCTCTGCGGTCACGATACCCACTGTGGAGCCGAACTCGTCCACCACGACGGCGATCTGTCTGCGCCGCCGCTGGAAATCCTGAAGCAGGTCGACCGCAAGCTTCGTCTCCGGCACTACAAACACGTCGCGCATCACCTGGCGTAGCGTCAGGCCGGAGTTGGTAGCTCCCCCAAGCCCCAGCGTCACCGCGCGAAAATGCATCAGCCTGGATATGTCCTTCGAGTAGACTACGCCGATGATCCGATCAGGATCACTGATTCCAGTGTGCCCCTCCCCCTTTACCTCGTAGACCGGCACGCGCGAGTGCTGCTCCTCGATGATCCGTGCGCTCGCCCGCTCGATGGGCATGTCCGCTGGCAGAGAGAAGATTTTGCCCCTCGGGGTCATCACCTCGCGGACGGTAACGTGGTTCAGCTCGATGGCGCGATGGATGATCTCTTCTTGGAAGGCAGGCAACAATCCCATGCGCCGCGTGGCGGTCGCAATCAGCTTCAGTTCCTCGGGCGAGTGCACAGTGCCCTCGCTCTGGAGCGGAGCACGAAACAGCCGAAGAACCAGGCTAGCCGACGCGTTCATCAGCCGCACCGCCGGACGGGTCATCCGGATGAAAACGTCCATCGGCCCGGCGACGGCCAGGGCAATCCGCTCTGCGCGTTGAAGCGCCAGTGCTTTGGGTACCAGTTCCCCCAGCAGCACCTCAAAA
>JAICMT010000483.1 GCA_025929125.1 Acidobacteriaceae bacterium
CGCCATGGCTGCGACCGAGTGTACCTTCACAAAGGTATTCCGGACGAGCAGAAAGACGCGTTGGTTACCAAATTCCGAAAAGATAGTTGAGGCTCTGCCTGCAACCGCCGAGCGCTAAGCTGGCTTTCCGGAGCGGAAGTTCCGTACGATCTCCAGGTATTTTCTTGCATTTTCCGTGATGGTTTCCGGGGTGCGGTTGGCAATTGCTTTCGGGTCCACCAGGTCAGCGCCGACGCCGAGTGCAAATGCGCCTGCCTGCAGGAACTCGTATGCGGTGGCCTGCGAGACGCCTCCGGTAGGAATCAGCTCCACCTGCGGCAGAGGCGCCTTGATGGACTTCAGATACTTTGCGCCCCCGAGCGCGCTCGCCGGGAATACTTTGACGACATCGGCTCCGGCCTGCCACGCGGTCAAAATTTCCGTAGGGGTGAGGGCACCGGGAAGCACAGCAATCGAATAGCGGTGGCACATTTCGATCGTCTTCACGTTGAGCGCGGGACTGACGATGAACTGCGCTCCCTCCAGAATGCACGCGCGCGCGGATTCGGGGTCCAGAACAGTGCCGGCGCCGATCAGGATGTCAGGCCGCTGCTCGGCGAGCTTGCGCATCACGCGAATGGCCCCGGGAACCGTCATGGTGACTTCCATGACCGTCACCCCGCCTGCGGCAACGGCGGAAGCAAGGGCCAGCGCCTGGTCTTCACTGTCGGCACGTAACACTGGGATCAAACCAATCTCGCGGCAGCGCTTCAATACATCCGACTTCAGCATCCAGAGGCCTCTTTCCTAATGGGATGGTTGTTCATCGCTGCACGCGAGCCCCTGAACCCTTCATCAAGCGCTCCACTTCCTCCAGCGTAGCCATGGTTGTATCGCCCGGCGTGGTCATGGCCAGAGCCCCATGCGCGCAACCGCAGTTCACGGCGTAGTCGGCACCCCTGCCGCTGAGAAACCCATAGATGAGTCCGGAGGCAAACGAATCGCCGCCGCCCACGCGGTCGAAGATTTCAAGGTTGGGCATCGGGCGAGCCTCATGGAAGCGGCCCTCGTAGTAGCACACAGCACTCCAGTCGTTCACGGTGGCCGTCCTGGCATGGCGAAGGGTCGTCGCGACGACGCGGAAGTTGGGATAAGCCGCAACTGCCTTTTCGATCATTTTGCGGAAGTTCGCGGAGTCCAGCTCACCCAGTTGCTCGCCTACGCCTTCGATCTCAAAGCCCAGTGCAGCGGTGAAGTCCTCTTCATTGCCGATCATCACGTCGACATACTTCGCGAGCTCGCGATTGACCTCAGTCGCGCGTGCCTTTCCGCCAATTGCCTTCCACAGCGAGTCTCGGTAGTTCAGGTCGTAGCTGATGATCGTGCCGTGTCTGCGGGCCGCCTCCATTGCCTGCTTCGCCACCTCAGGGGTCGTCTCGCTCAATGCGCAGAAGATGCCGCCGGTGTGGAACCAGCGGGCGCCTTCCTTGCCGAAGATCTCATCCCAGTCGATTTCGCCCGGCTTCAGTTGGCTGACGGCAGTATTTCCTCGATCCGAGCAGCCCAGAGCAGCGCGCACGCCGAATCCTCGCTCGGTGAAGTTGAGGCCGTTACGGACGGTGCGCCCCACGCCGTCGTACTTCACCCAGCGCAGATGCGACTGATCGACGCCGCCCTGCAGCATTAGGTCCTCAACCAGCCGGCCAACGGGGTTATCGGCCAGTGCAGTCACAATCGCTGTCTTAAGTCCAAAGCACCGGCGCAGACCGCGTGCGACGTTGTATTCGCCGCCCCCTTCCCAAACCCTGAATTCGCGCGCAGTAGCCACACGGACTTCGCCCGGATCCAGGCGAAGCATCACCTCACCGAGGCTGACCAGGTCCCACCGGCACTCGCCGGGTTTGCGAATCGACAGGCTGTTGTTGTTTGCCATCCACGTTCCTTTAGTTTCGTCGTTGCGGCC
>JAICMT010000322.1 GCA_025929125.1 Acidobacteriaceae bacterium
GGCGAAGACGTCGATCTTCTGTCCCCGCTCCACTGCCGCGCGGATCACCCCCAGTGCGGAGCCGTATCCACAGGCAGCCAGCGCTCCGGCGTTGCAGTGGGTGAGCACGGTTCCTTCCTGCGGCAGCAGCTCGGCCCCGAATGCGCCCAGACGCCGCAGGTTTGAGATGTCCTCGTCGTAGAGCCGGTTCGCGAGCGCTACCACGGCCTTCTTGATCTCGGGGATAGGGGTGTTTCGTGCGGCGAGCCCGGTATACAGATTGCGGACCTGGGCGATGCCCCAGAAGAGATTCACCGCTGTCGGCCGCGTCGCCGCCAGCGTCTGGCAGATGTGCTCAACCTCTTTGTCCAGTTCCTGGATGGTGGTTGCTCTGCAGCGGTCGATCCCCAGGGCGACTCCCATGGCGGCAGAGACGCCGATGGCCATGGCGCCTCGAACGACCATGTCCTTGATAACGCGCGCCACTTCGTTGTAGTCGCGGGCCAGCACATAGGTCTCCTCAAACGGAAGCCTGGTCTGGTCGAGGAAGTTGACGCCCTCTGGGAGCCATTCAAGTGTAGGAATCATGGAATCCCAGTTTATCGCGGCTATGTCTCTCTGGGCGCAACACAATTGCCACTTCAGTGTTCTAAGATACTGCTGGCCCATTCCGGGCTGACGCGTGCAGCAGGTCGAGATAAATGCCCGCCGCAACCGTGAACTCGCACCAATAAAGCCAAGGATTACGCCGATGCAGCACTCAAAGAAGAATTGCCGCAACTCTGTGGGCCTCGGGTACCAGGGCTGGATGCGAGCCTGTGTGGCGGGGCTTCTGGCGATTCTGATCGTCGATCAGCCGCTGATGGGCGCGACCGCCGGGCCGAAGCACGGACCAACCGCAGGCGCTACCCAGCAGAGCAAGGGCGAAGGACGAGTCCTGCATGCCCTGAACCGTTTGACGTTCGGCCCGAGGCCCGGCGAGGTCGCAGCTGTAGAAGCAATCGGTCTCCGGACCTGGTTTGAAAACCAGCTGAACCCTCAGAAAATTGACGACTCCGCGTTGAATGCCCGGCTGGCGCAGTTTCCGGCAATGCAGCTGCCGCAGGGCGAGCTGATGGCCCGCTATCCTAGCCAGCAGATGATTCGGCAGATGGCTCAGCGCCAATCGGCGGATATGGGAGCGGGTGTGCGGCGCCGCTTCCGCGCTGGAGCTATGGTGGCGGCCAATGAGGAATTTCTCAACGATCCTGTCGAGCGTGCCATTTACAACGATCAGCTCGCCTTCTACCGAGTCCAGCAGGAGGCTAAGGCAGCCAGGACCGCGGCTGCTACGTCGTCTGAAATGCAGCCCGCCGGGATGGCTGCTTCCGGCAGTGATCCCCAGATGGCGCAGACCGCGCCCGCGGATCGGGCGGCCGAGGTGGCCACCGGGTTCCCCAAGGCCGATGTGTCGGAAACCGCGCAGACTCCGGCAGAGCATGTCGAGAAGCTTTACAAGGGGATGGATGTTTCGCGCATCCTGGCGCTCCCGCCGGACGAGCGTCTAAACCGCGTGATCGCGATGCAGCCCTCCGAGTTCGTGGCGTTTCGCCAGAGCCTCAGCGGCGTTGAGCTGGCGCAGTTCGCCCAGGGACTTTCGTCCCAGCAGAAGGAGATCTTCGCGGCCATGCAGAACTCGACCCGCATGGTGGGAGTCGAAGAGATGCAGGTGCGCCTGCTGCGCGACATCTACAGCGAGCGGCAGCTTGAGGCCGTGATGACGGACTTCTGGCTGAATCACTTCAATGTGTATGTCCGCAAGAATCAGAACGAACCGTACCTGATTCCAGCGTATGAGCGAGACGTGATCCGGCCCAATGCACTGGGCAAGTTCGAGGACCTGCTGGTCGCAACGGCCAAGAGCCCGGCCATGCTGGTCTACCTGGACAACTCGCAGAGCATCGGTCCAGACTCGCAGGCGGCGAAGCGTGGACCCGTGATGGCTCGCTTTGCACAAAATCAGCAGGTCAAGGCGGCGTTGAAGGATCGCGGCCTGAATGAAAACTATGGCCGTGAGCTGATGGAATTGCACACGCTCGGAGTCAACGGCGGCTATACCCAGCAGGACGTAACCGAGGTGGCCAAGGTGTTCACCGGCTGGACGATTACACCTCCGGCTGAGGGTGCGGAGTTCCAGTTTGACGAGCGCCGGCACGAGCCGGGCGTAAAGATCGTCCTGGGGCAAAAGATCAAGCAAGACGGCGTGAATGAGGGCCTGCAGGTGCTGCACATGCTTGCGACCAGTCCTGCGACTGCCAAATTCATCTCCACCAAACTAGCCATACGGTTTGTCAGCGACGATCCGCCGCAGAGCCTGATCGACAAGATGTCCCAGGCCTTCCTCTCGAGCGGGGGAGACATCAAGACCGTGCTGCGCACGATGTTTGAAGCGCCCGAGTTTTGGGCGCCGGATGTCCAGCGGGCGAAGGTAAAGACTCCGCTTGAGTTCGTCGTATCTGCGGTTCGCGCTACAGGTGCCACCGTGAATAACGCACAGCCCTTGGTGACGGCGCTCGACAAGCTGGGCATGCCGCTCTACGGAATGCAGACCCCGAACGGCTACTCCTGGAAGAGCGAGCCGTGGGTCAGCACCGGTGCGCTGGTCAGCCGGATGAACTTCGCTCTGGTACTCGCAAGCGACCGGCTGCCGGGCGTAAGCACGGATTGGGGGAGGCTAATGAAGGGCACGGGCCCGGCGGACTCTCAGGTCGTTGCCAAGGAGCGAAAGCTGGAGGCTGCGCTTCTGGGATTTCCGCTGAGCGAGAAGACACGGACGCAGGTACTGGCTGAAGCGGACGATTCCACCGTGCCAGCCCAGGCAGCACGCGAGTTTGAAACCCGGGGCGGCGGTGCCGTGATGGCGATTCTTGGACAACGGCGCGGTGCGGCTCCGGTCGATTCCCAGGCCGCAGTTATGGCCGGTCTGATTCTCGGCTCGCCGGAGTTCGAGCGGCGATAGAATTCGAGCAACTTCGCTGTGCCAACGGAGTTTGAATTGCCAGACAGCCTTTTTGCGCTGCGAGGCAGCAGGAGAGTTCCATGGCGACCAGAGAATGGAGTACCGCGGACCCAAGTAACTGGGGCTGCGACATCTGCGGGCGGGACGCCGCAAAACGCAATGTCACGCGCCGCATCTTCATGAAAAATGGAGCGCTGGCTCTGGTCGGAACTTCGGCAATCCC
>JAICMT010000283.1 GCA_025929125.1 Acidobacteriaceae bacterium
ATCGAAAAGCTGTTCGACGCATTTGAAGCCCTCGGACGCAATCCCGGCGTGGGACACCGGCGCGAAGACCTTACCTCGTACCCGGTCTTGTTCTGGCCGGTCGGCGCGTACCTCGTCATTTATCGCGTCGAGCGTCGGCCGATCGAGATTGTGGCAGTGACACAGGGTTCCCGCGACATCCCCGCATTCCTGAGTCGCCGAATACAACGGCAATAAGCTGCACCCAATCCCAGAAGCCGGTATCGGTGCTAATCCCCGCTCATTGAGGCATTCTACCGGGGCGCAGGGAACCGTGCGCGACCCCTTCACCGGCGGCTCGCGGCCTGAAAAATTCCGCTACAGAAACCGCTACAGTCGCCAAAAAACGAAAGCGGCTGGAATTTCAGCTGCAGCCGCTAAATCCTCCACCGGACAGATGCTCTTCACAACCTTGTCGGTGTAGTTGGACATGCCCTCATCGGGCTGCATGAAATGATAAATCCCGTCCGACGGACGCGCGCCGGATTCCGGGACGGCGTCCAGTGATTGGCGACAATTAGAACTCCCGGCTAACGACAACTAAATTTCCCGGACGACGACAACCATAAAAGACCATCGACGAAGCGCCGTGGGGCGCTTTAACGAATGGTGACTGACACACAGGTCAGGAGGTTAAAAAGGTTGTCGAAAACAGAGAAGAATCAGGAACTGGCAGCGGCCAAGGCGGGCATGGACGCGAAGACAGCTCGGGCATATCTGCGCGATCCGCGCCTGCCGAGCGAGAGGAAGGGAGACCGGACGTGGCGAACGAGGCCGGACGCTTTCACGAAGGTATGGGACGAGTTGCGCGAGCAGGTCGGAACCAATCCGGGACTGGAGGCGAAGACTCTGTTCGAGGAGTTGCAGCGGAAGTATCCGGGTGAGTTCGCCGACGGGCAGCTGCGAACGCTGCAGCGCAGGCTGAAGCAATGGCGGGCCACGGAGGGTCCGGAGCGGGAAGTCTTTTTCGCCCAGCAGCACGTGGCGGGACGGTTGGGACAGAGCGACTTCACCCATATGAACCCGTTAGGGATCACGATCGGCGGACAGAGTTTTCCGCACATGCTTTATCACTTCGTGCTGGCGTACTCGAACTGGGAAGGCGTCTCGTTGTGCTACTCGGAAAGTTTCGAAAGCCTGAGCCAAGGGTTGCAGAATGCTCTGTGGGAACTGGGCGGTGCACCGCTGGAACATCGCACCGACCGGATGTCCACCGCTGTGAACAACACCAGCGAGGAGCGGGAGTTCACGGGACGCTATGAGGCGTTGATGCGTCATTACAAGATGACCGGCCAGAAGATCCAGGCCGCCAGGCCAAACGAGAACGGCGATGTGGAACAACGGCACCACCGGTTGAAGCGGGCCGTCGATCAGGCCCTGATGCTGCGCAACAGCCGCGACTTTGCCTCGATTGCCGATTACAAGCAGTTCCTGCGGTCGCTGGTTGCCCGGCTGAATGCCGGACGACGGGAACGGCTTCGGATCGAGATGCAGTATCTGCGGCCACTGCCGGAAGGGCGGATGGAGAGCCTGAAGAGGGAGCGGGTGCGAGTCGATTCCGGCAGCCTGATCTACGTGGACCGGAATGCGTACTCGGTGCATAGCCGGCTGATCGGAGAAAGGGTCGAGGCACGCATCGGCGTGGAAACCATCGAAGTCTGGTACGCGGGCCGCAAGGTGGAAGAGTTGGCCAGATTGCGCGGCCGCGGTAAACATCGCGTCGATTACCGGCACATCATTGACTGGCTGGTGCGCAAGCCGGGCGCTTTCGAGAACTATCGGTACCGCGATGAACTGGTCCCCACCAGCCGCTTCCGTATGGCATGGGACGCGTTGCGGGAGACGGCGCCTCTCAAGGCGAACAAGACTTATCTGGAGATTCTGGAACTGGCGGCGCGGGACGGTGAGGTGCGAGTAGATGAAGCACTGCGCGGGTTGCTGGAAACCGGCGAGATGGGCGAAGGCAAGCTGAATGCGGCTGCCGTTCTCGCCAGACTCAACGAGGACAGCGTACCGGCCCCGGCAACCAGCGTTCATGTCGCCGAGGTTTCTCTGGCCGGTTTCGATGAGCTGCTGAGCAACGGATCGGAGGTGATGCAATGAGTGCGCCGGATTTCCGGGAACAGCTAACAGGCTATCTGCGCGATCTGCATCTGCCGGCGATCCGCCGCACTTTCGAGGAAAGGGCGCGGCGGGCGGAACAGGAGACGCTGAGCTATGAGCGGTATCTGTTCGAACTGATTGAGCTGGAATGCCAGGAGCGGCGCGAACACCGGATCACCCGCATGCTGCAGGGTTCGAAACTGCCGCTGGAGAAGACGCTGGGGAATTTTCAACTGCAGCGCCTTCCTCCTAAGGCGGCACGCCAGATTAAAGTGCTGGAAGACGGAAAGTTCCTCGACCGAAGAGAAAACGTGCTGGTGTTTGGCAATCCGGGCAGCGGCAAGACGCACCTGTTGTCCGCACTCGGTCAGGAACTGATTCGCGCCGGCCGCCGCGTGGCATTCACGACATGCAGTCGCCTGGTGCAGGACCTGCTGCTGGCGAAGAAGGAACTGCGGCTTACCCGCGCCATTCGAAAGCTGGCCTGGTACGAGGCGCTCGTCATCGACGATCTGGGTTACGTGCAGCAGGACCGCGAGGAAATGGAGGTACTGTTCACGTTGCTGGCGGAACGTTACGAGCGAGGCAGCCTGCTGATCTCTTCGAACCTGCCGTTCTCGAAATGGGAGGCGATCTTCAAAGACCCAATGACGACAGCGGCGGCGATCGACCGTCTCGTGCATCACAGCGTGATCCTTGAACTCAACATTCCCAGCTACCGGATGGAAGAAGCGAAGAAGAAAAAGGCAAACGGCGAATGAGCCCGGCAAAAAGGAAAATGGCTTTGCTGTACTGGAGGCTCCGCCTCCAGAACCTCCGGGATTTTTCGCGCTTCTGCCATCCCAGGCAATAAAGGCAAAACCGGCGGGGCGGCGGCTAACGCCGCCTCCCGCCCTGGTCTGGCCCCGGAGTCAGCGCTCAGGGTGCATCCCTGCAGAGCCTTACCCTCTGCTCCGGTCAGATCAAGTGTAGGAATATCGGTGGGCTTCGTAAAGAGTGTAGTTGTCGTCGCTCGGGAGAAATAGTTGTCGTTCACCGGGAACAATAGTTGACGCCGGACAGAGATCGAGGTACACAGACCGCAGATCATCGATGCGGCCCAGCCTGGCGGCTCGTTCGAGAACTGCGATCGAACCGGCGAGGTTGAGCCCAGCTGTCCTCGCGGCCCGTCGAGCGCGTTCTTCGTAGATGAGGACGAGGTCGCCACTCAGCGCCGAGGCGAGATAGATGATGCTGCGCTCGCCCGCGCCGAGACCGATGCACGCCGCCTCGACCGCTGGCGATGATTTAGGCGGGGACGACTCGACTTGAATCCAGGATGCTCGCCGAAGTTCGTCACGAAACGGGGCAGAAATCAGCTAAGTCTTTGAGAATCAGTTCAGGCTATAGCCGAATCTACA